>CAZNFB010000092.1:0-7211 GCA_964572105.1 uncultured Desulfobacteraceae bacterium | reverse complement strand
CTTGCCGATTTGTCCTTCAAGAGTTTGTGAAACATCTCCGATATCAATTGCTTTTGCTGTGTAAGTATTTCCTCCGGAATAAGGAAATATTATATTATCAATATTGGCGGCATATCGTAACGTCACCCCACCAAGATATAATTCAATTAATGCAACGGGCTTCCTGCCTTGTGCATTAATCTGTGTTATTATGTTTGCATCTAATTCTTTCATTAATTATTTTTCTCGAATATTATTTTAGCATCCCAGCTATGGGATTTTAGTTTAAACGAAAAAGAACCCTCAACCCACCTACCTGATAAATTTTCAGAAGTAATACCCAGCAATGTTTTTAAATAATCAGGTATATTTGCGTTAAGCCAGTTAAAAAGGGCATAGCTGCCATATTCCCCATTATAATGATCGTAAAGAGTTTTAAAATTTGCGTCCGATAAGCCAATAAATTCAAAAACAAATCTTTGCACCGCTGTGGTTGAAATATTCTGATAATCCTTTTTCATGGATTCAGATTCAGTTATAACATTATGAAACTCAGGTTCTTCAGGGTATGCCCAGGTCGGAGTTAACGTAAAATTTGCCATGTCTTAATATCCACTTTTTGTCATTTGCCTGACAATTCCATCATTATTATAATTTTCCACCACTGCGCCAGGGGCAACTCTTTCCGTCACAAACTCAGCAATCTGCGCCATGACTTGCTGCTGTGTTTCAATATCCTGAAAAGTTGGATTATTAAGAATAATTTGCATTGGCTGTTTTTGCTGATTTACTTGAACCGGTATTTTTCCGCCGGACGGTATAGGAATATGAGCCTCTGCAATATTACCAGTCTGATAAACCCCTTTAGCGTTTGAGATTCCACCTTGATCATAAGACGGTGGTTGAGCGGAAGCTATCATGGCAATTTGTGCCGCTGCCATCGCCCCAATAACACTTGCCATTATCACATTTGTAGGTGCAGGTAGAAGAGGGCTTGCAAGAGTGTTCAGAATCGCCATTGTTGCCTGTATACCGGCTTGAGCTATTGCAAAAGCTTTATACATAATAAAAGCTTTTTTGCTTTGTTTGCCTCCGGCTTGTGCAATCTGCATAAATGTTCCGGCAATTTGCCCAGCTATGTTACTATATATTGCTAATTTTGCTTGCTGCTCTGCAAGTGTTATTTGTTTTAATTTAGCAGATGTTAATTGTGCAATTTGTGTTTGTTTTACTCCTGCGCCTTCCCATAATTCAATCTGTCTATTTAGTTTGTCCCGTTCAATATCAAAGATTGACTTCCCAAGCTCCGCATATTGCTCGTTGAAAGATTTTTTAATTTCAAGCTTTTTTTCTTCCGCTGCTTTTATTTCGTCGAATATTTGATCATAATATTTCTGTCTTATTCCTTCCATCATTTTGTTATAATTTTGCTCTTCTTTGTTCTCAATCTTTTTCTTTATTTGTTCAGGTGCTTTAACTATTTGTTTAGGGCTTTTGACTTCTTGATATGCAACCGATTCTTTTCTTATTGATTCAATGATTGCTTCATGAGTTTTCAGCTCGGCTTTTTTGGATTCAGCTATTTTCTTGCTTTGCTCGGCATAATTAAACCCTGCGGCTGTGCCTTTTCTTAAAATTTCTACAGATGCCAACAAGGGTTCAGATATTTGTTTTAAGATAGGAATATGTTTAGCCCCGTTTGCAATCATTTCCAAAAAGTCTGTCCATTTATCTCTCATATATTTAATTGAGCCCCACCAAATATTTTTTAAAACATTGCCTGAACTTTTAAAAAAATATTTAAAATGAATCCAACTTTTTATTAATCCGTCAATCATTGCCAATCCTGCAAGCCGTGCACTTTCAAAATTATCATACAAATATTTGCCAATTTCCCAGCCAACAAAAGCAGCAAAAAGGACTAATGCTGAAGCCTTAAGAGCAATCAAAGTGCCTGAAAAAATTGCAGCCTGTGCATTAACTGTTAAAAATGACATCCGGAAAGTGAGCAATGCTTTTTGTGATAAACCGATTGCGCCAGTTAACATGTTGAATTGTATAATTATTAAAGGGATTGTTGCTAAAGCTATTTTTCCCAACAATTTAAAGCTATCAATTATTGTTAATATTGCTTGTTTAATTTCTTGCTCATTGTTCATTACAAACAATGATATTTTTTTACCCGTCTCTATTATGCTTTCATATTTTTTTTCAAAAACGCCACGCAAAATCCTATTGTAAATAGTTGCTAAAGTTGTTCCAACCGCCTGCCAGGTATTTTGCAGATCTTTTGCACCTTCTTGAAAACCGTCTAATAATGCCCCTGCGTTTTCAATTAAAGTTCCTTCTTTTTTCCATAATTCAACATGCTTTTTTAATTCGCCCCCGATCCTTTCAGAAAGTAATTTTGCAAGTAAATTAGTGGCTTTGATTTCACCTTTTGCCAGTCCTCTAATTTCCTGTCTAAACTGAATATCCTGATTTTGCCCTTGCGTCATAAGCGCAAGGGCATTAGCAATCGCAAGAAAACCCTTTTCTTGTTTTTTATTGTTTAAATCTAATAATATTCCGTTTTGTGCTAAAGTCTCTGCCATTGCTGTTAAATTCTTGCCTGTAGCAACCGTTTTAGCATTCCATTCCTCCATTTTTAAAACTAACTGTTCAGAATATTCATAAGCTTGTTTATATATTCCCGATAAATCCTTGCTGGCATTTTTTGAAAAAGAGGTAATCGTTGACGCAAGCGAAGCCGTTGACATCCGGTAGTCTTCAACGGAGGAAAATGCGTCTTTAAATCCTTTTGCAATTAACATCGCAGAGCCGCCGGTGGCAGCGGTTAAAGCAGCGAATTGTAAAGCAACCACCCGTGTAGCCTTACGGGAAACACGCTGCATGTCCCGCATACCTCTTTCATACTTAGAAGTTTCCGCCGATATGATTACTTTAGTTTCTTTTTTCACTACCGCCCCCGCCTTGTATTCTGTGCCGGTAATTTATTTAAAAATTCTTGCTTCATCTGTTCTTTTTTTATATCTTTGCTGTGTTTTTCGTTAACTTGCTCGATGTAGTAGCTTTCCATTACTCTGTAATAATATAAAACTTTTTTATCGATTCGTGATAAATTAGACCATTTTCCAGGAGTGATTTTAAACTCCTTCATGGTGCTAATGTTCTGATATAATAAGGTAGGAGGATCTTCTTCTGATTTTTTTTTATTTATTTTTGATAGGACTTTATCTGTCAATCCTATCATTTGTCGGACAAAAAATCCTCCTCACCCTCCGCAATCTGTGTAAGACCCTGAACATCCTTGAAAATCTGCTCACTATGCGCACTTGTTATGCCTGTTGATTTTAAGATTGCTCGTTTTTCATCAAAAGTATTTACAGTGCTGCCGTCTTTTTTCTTCCAAGCGATATCTAAAGCAAAAATTATCACCTGCCATATAAAATCTTGTTCGTGCTTGCCGAGCTTGTCGATATAAGCTTCGTCTGTTGTATCAAACACTTGCAGCATCCTATCATGAGGAATGCCCAACTCCTTGCCTTCCTTTGAGTTCTTTTTTATTAATTCTTTTCTGACTGGCGGTTTAGGTGCATCACTTCTTAGCTTTTCTTGATACTCTGCCACGCCTGTGGATTTTATCGGCAATTCAACCAGTTCTGATACACCGTCTTTTGTGATTTTTATTGTAGAAAAGCCGGAACTTTCAAAAATGCTTGCGCCCTCAATTAATTCTGATATTCGTTTCATATTTTCCCTTTATTCTACTGTTGCGCCTGATGTAAAGGCAGTATCTCTTACAACTGTGCCATATACCTTGCCAGTTAATGACACCGTGACACCATCCTCTGCTTCTGATATCGACTGTTGATCAATCGGGAACCAAACCTCGTTATAATGCCAGGCAATATCCGTTGCACCATCAAGCAAATACTCACAGTTGCAGGTCATTTTGGTACTGTCTGCAAATGCAGGTGATGCGTTAGAACCGTCCCTGTTTGTATCGCCCTTGGTTGTCGCAAGAGTATTGGAGTTAACATCCGGAGAGCCTCCACCATCCTGCATGGCCTCTATCCAGTCAAGCAGATATCCGCACTGTGTTTTATCAACCACAAAGGCTGAAAAAGTAATATCGAATGGTTCAAGTATTACTTCATCGCTACCCTCTACATAATGAGCGTCTGAGTCTGAAACGCCTCTGTTAAGAACCAAAGTTTCCTCCGTTTTTGGAATGCCTAACGGCCCCGAAAAGTCCCCCAAATCAAAATCAAGTTCAAGATAAAAAGGTGTCGCCGTTCCATCATATAATCTTAATTTGCCTTTTTTGTTCGTGAATTTACTCATAAGTTAATTTCTCCTTTTAAAAAGGCATACATTAGTATTCCTTTTTAATAAAGTGTGCTTATACGGCCTCTCGCTAAGCCGCCCCGCAAACACATATAGATAAAGGGTTTGCGGAGATGTTTCTAATATCTGCTTCCAAAATCTGTTATTTTTTCAATTACTCCATAGCACCCGCCAGCCATTGCTAATGTAACGCCATCCTCTGCCTCATTTACTTTTTGATTTTCTTTTGGGAAAAATGTTTCATAATATGCCCATCCATATTTTTTTGAACTGCCCTCAAACAACATCTGAATTGTCACTGTTTTTTTTGTGCTGTCCTGGAAAGAAGGGTTTAGATTTGTGCCGTCATTCTTTGACAAACCTTTTGTTGTTGTTCCTGTTTCTGTCCAGTAAGTACTACCAACATCATCGCATTCAAGGGCTAAGAACAATTCAGGATTGTTGACGGTATCATCAAGCAGGCATGAGTTTGATAGTTCAACCGGCTCAAAGATAGTATTGTCTGCGCCTTCTATATAATGAGCATTTGAGTCAGATTTATTTCTGTTCAGCACAAGGATTTCTTCTGTTTTCGCTCTGCCAGCCGGAGCTGAAAAGTCCATGCCTGAAAACGCAATTTCAAAATATTGTGCGTCAACTGGACAAAGTACGTCTGCATCAGGATCAGTGGTTGCACTTGTTGCAGTCATTAATTTTATGTAGTATTTGTTTGAATCCAGTGCTGCCAGACCACCCATTGCCCAATTTGCGGGAATCTTAAACGATATATTCCCGTCCTGAGCAAAGCAATCGCCCCCGCTTTCTGTCCCGTCTTCTACTCCTGCAAGAACAGTATCAAAGTTAGAACCGTTGTAATAACTCGCTATCAAAGCCCCTGAACCGTCTGCAAAGTTTGCACCCGCACCTCTTAAAAATTTCACCATGGCGAATTTAGAAGTTGACCCGATAAAAACAGCATCATCATTGTCAGCAATAAATGCAGCCGCAAAAGAGGCATCATCTGTTGAAACATCAGAAGTAATATTACTATAAGTTGTGATACCATCAAACTTTACAACATCAATGGTTCTGCTCGTCAAAGGCGCTTCACCATGCAAGATTTTAGAACCGTCATAAATTCTTAACTTGCCGTTTTTTCCTGTTAATTTCATATTTTAATCCTTGATTTTTCTTTAGAAAAAAACTTTTCAAAAAATCGTTTTTCAATATACGTTCCCACTGCTTTTTTGTGCTTGCTCCAAAATGGGATCATTATCGGTCTTGCTGGAACATTAATATATTTTGTGCTTTTCTTCAGATGAATGCCCATCGCATGATAAAACTTTCTTAAAGAAGGCGTGACTTTTCTTTTTCTACCGTACTGCACAACCCTTGCAACTCTTGCAATTTTTGCAGTTAAAAAACCAAGCGTTACTCTTTGAACACCTTTTCTTGTGCCGTACCTGAAACGTACAAACTGCCCAAGACCATATAAAGGAGTTAAATGCTTAATCCCTTGTTTTTGTTTAATTTTTCGTGTAACAGGTGATAACGCTTGCCAGTTTTCGCCACCATTTTCGATAAATTTTCTCAACTTCCCTCTGTAATGACCACCAGCCATTTTCAATGCTTCGGAAGATGCCCATTTTGCACGTTTTGGAGACTTTTTTACAAAATCCATTATTTGACTGTCATCAATTTTTATATTAATCATGACATTTCACGCTCCAAAGCTATTTGTAAAAAATGACTATCTTTGTGCATAATTCCCAGCATTGGATTAAATTCCCAAATATACCCATCAAAAGTAAAAGTTTCGCCATACTGAGGATCTGGAACATCTGATATTAAAACTTCGATTTCACATGTTGCAGTATTCTCCCCACGAACATAAATTTCTTGAAACGGACCGTCCCGATTTATATGAGCCGGAACATCTTTTTCAACTCCACTTTTGTTCGTATAGACAATAGTTTCAGCAAATAAATTTATGTTAAACCGAGCGGACAAATCATCCATCGCCCGCTCAATTGGGTTTGTTGCCATTTCGCAAACCTATTAAAGCCTAATTTGAAGTTTTAACTTCTACCAAAACTGCAGGACGGTAACAAATCGGGAGTGGGTTGCTCTGAGTGTGCAGATCAACACCTCGTCCGAATTTCCGCTCTTCCTGTTTTGCGTACAATTCTATTCCCAGGGTATTCGCTGTTTCAACAAAATCAGCAGGGGCAAGGATTGTTTCAAATGTTCCCATGGTGCCGATTGGAAAAGCATGACCAAAATCATTGGCAATAAACTTGCGTGCCGTTCCGTCTGCATCGGTTGCTGTGCCAACATATTCCTCAAAAGTAATGCCGCCAAAAGTAAACCCTTTTCGTTTATCACCGGCAAGCATATCGGCAGCGGCAGACCAATTTGCATAAGCTTCTTTTACAAGAGGATGAGTTATTAACTTATCAAAAAAACTTTCATCTACCAGGCAATGGACGTTTGACATCACTTCGCCTTTAAGATTTTTTTCAATATGCCTAACAACTTCCCTGCATTTGCTTGAGATTTCTGTCCCGTCTGTACCGAGTACAAAATCAACCACTTTTTTTGTGATACCAAACTCTGTATACAGATTGTAAATAGTTGAACCATCAGCGTCCAAAATAACACCTTTGAGCGCTCCCATACGCAAATGCTCAAGAGTTATGGCGTGTTTATTTCGCATGGTCTGAAGCTTATCATTCACGACTTGTGCAACTGCGACAAGTTCATTTTCCTGCCCGAATGCCCGAATGCCCTCATAAGCCTCCGGCAGAATAGCGTCATCATGCGGTATGTGCGGAACAGTAAAACTCCGTACAGTTCTTTTCCCTGTTTTTCCTACTGAGCCAGGCGACCCCGGAGGCATTGTT
>CAZNFB010000091.1:0-9785 GCA_964572105.1 uncultured Desulfobacteraceae bacterium | reverse complement strand
TAAAAAATGGTGTGAGCCTGTGGAGTATCGGCACAGATGTAGCGAAAGGCACTATATATAATAGGTTGAAATTAATCGAAGCTGGGCATGGATTCGTCCACTTCCCCATCGGGCTCCCAGATGAATTTTACAAACAGCTAACAGCAGAAAAATTAATTACAAAATATAACAAACAAGGTTTTCCTGTTCAAGAATGGATGAAAACCAGAGAGCGCAATGATGTCCTAGACTGTTTTGTTTATTGTTATGCTTCAGCGTTAAAGGCGGGTCTGGCTCATCGTGATTGGGATGCGATAGAACGAGATTTTAAAAAGTCAATGCAAGAAGAACCGCCGCAAAAACTCCACAAATCACAAAAAACAGGCTTAAACCCTCTCCTAAAAGGCCGTAATTTAAACCCATTTAACAAAAGGTAATAATAATGTCCCTAAAAAAAACCAATAAAAAGCAGATGAAGCCAAAACAAGAACCCCCACCAAAGAAAATCATAAAAAAACAGATAGATGGGACAGAATACAACAGAATTACCGGCGCATCATGTACAGCGTGCAGGGCTTCCGGCGCATATACTAGAAATACGCTTCCCTGGGAATCAGGTTTAAGGATTCGATATCACACGTGCAGAAGGTGCGGAACGAGTTTTAAAAGTATTGAAACAGATTGATTTTATAAGCATATTCACAGAACGATCATAAAAAGCCATATTGCTATTTTAGCAGTGTGGCTTTTGTGTTTTTATCAATTTAAAGCTACGTTTACAGAAAATAAAGGAAAAATATGGCAACAAATGCGGAAATGCTTGCTGCAATTGATGCGGCAATTATAGATATTCTTGAAAATGGGCAAGAGGTTTCGGTAAAAGGCACGATATATAATAAGGCCAACATCTCAGACTTGTTTAAATTTCGTGAGGGATTCTCACAGAAGGTAGCTGGAAGTTCGGATACATTTTTTTCAAGGGCAAAAACAATAATACCATATCGGGGCGCATAATAATTTATGTTTAATAAAAACCAACCTGGAAGACATTTTAAAAGATCCGGTGCGTCACTTCAAGGAACTTTGTCAAATTGGGTAACGACCTTGATTGACTCTAGAATCTCGGAAAGAGAAAAAAGAAAAGTCTCAAATCGGGCATGGGATTTATACCTCAATGATGCAATGGCAAAAGGGATCATCGAAGGACTTGTGGCAGAGGTTGTGAACACCGGGATTACTCCGCAGCCTCAGCCAATGGCGGGATGGCTGGGGAAAGATGCAGCTTGGCAAAATGAATATCAAAAAAAAACATACGATCTGTTCGAAATTTGGGGACTTGATTTTAGAAATTTTTGTGATGCAACAGGAAGATGTAATATTTACATGCTCCAGGCGCTTGCACTTTTCCACTGGAAGTTAGAAGGCATTGCGATCTTCCAAGTAGTCATGCAGGATCAAAAAAATAGGCCGCTTGGTCTGTCAGTACTCCCTATCGATCCTGGGCGGCTGATTACTCCCACAGATTCGAAAATTTCAAAAGATATTTATGATGGGCTTGAACTGGATAAAAACGGAGCGATAAAAAAAGCCTGGATATTGAAACCCAATAAAACTTACAATCAATACTCAGCAAAACAAGACGACTGCATTTCTATTGATGCAACGAATAAAGAAACCGGATTGCCGAACATGTTTTTTGTTTGCGATACAAGAAACGTTGCAGAATACCGGCAAGATTCAATCATGTCACCGATGATAAAAGAAATAAAAGATTCAAATGATTTTGTGGATGCTGCATTAGTAAAAGCATTAATCCAGAATCTGTGGACGGCTTCTGTCACTTCTGACACAGGGACAACGGGGCATGATAAACCAAACGATGATTGGGCAGACCGTATTCAGGAAATGGAAAAAGGAACGTTGATTTTTGGCAGGGATGGCGAGAAGGTGGACTTTTTAGATTCAAGCTCACCCGGTCCCGGCTATGACATTATGAACAAATCAATCGTTTCCAGATTAGGAATGGCAACCGGTAGAGGCGCGGAAAATGTTGCGAGATCATATACAAGCAGCTATTCAGCCAGCCAGGCAAGCATTGAAAATGCAACAAGATTTGACGATTTTGACAGAATGATTTTGACAAATCGTTTTTGTCAGCCGTTATTTTCACTCATGCAATATGAGGCAGTGTTAATGGGCATTTTACCCGTGACGTCAATCGAACATTTTAAAGAAAATCTATACAGCTATACCCGTACAGATTGGATGCCTCCACCATCCCGGTCTATCGATCATAACAAAGAAGCGAAGGCAGACAGCGAAAGATTAAGCAATCATACACGGAATTTTTCAGATATTTACGGGAGACAAGGCCAGGATTGGAGAGCGGCTTTAAGACAAAAAGCGATTGAAAAAGCTTACATGCAGGACCTTGAAAATGAATACAAGATTACATTCGATGAAGAAAATGAGGTTTTACCCTCTATCGATCCAGTGATAGAGGGAAAAGAGGATAAGTAATGAAAATAATTGATATTCTAACCAGCCCCTGGGCAATAGTGCCGGATAAACTTTTTGAAATTCAAGAAATTTATTCGACACATTTGCGGGGTGAAAAGATTGATATTAAAGCAATTGAGGCAAAGCTTGAAAACCCATTAAACAATGAAACAAAACCATATCAGATTATTGATAGAATTGCCGTTATCGAAATTCATGGCGTGATTGCAAAACGGATGAATTTATTTTCTCAAATTTCTGGTGGTGTTTCGACTCAAATTACCGGCGGAGATATCACGGAAGCATTAAATGACCCAGAAGTTGACGGCATTTTATTATCTATTGATTCACCGGGTGGGAGCGTTGAGGGGACACAGGAGCTTGCGGGAATTATTTTTGAAGGTCGTGAAAAAAAACCTATTTTAGCTTATTCAGATGGAATAATAGCCAGCGGAGCATACTGGATCGGCTCCGCAGCGCATGAAATGTATATTTCTTCTGATACTGTGGCGGTCGGTTCAATCGGGGTGGTGGCTGCACACGTAGATATGTCAAAATATGAAGAAAAACTCGGGATAAAAACAACTGAAGTTTACGCCGGAAAATATAAACGTATTTCCTCCGCATATCAGCCCCTATCTGAAGAGGGTAAGCAGGACATCCAAGGGAATGTCGATTATATTTATTCGGTATTCGTGGGTCAGGTTGCGCAGCATAGAGGCGTTCCCACCGAAAATGTTATTGAAAACATGGCAGATGGTAAACTTTTTATAGGACAACAATCAATAAAAGCGGGGTTGGTGGACGGTGTTTCCACCTTCAATCAGGCATTGTTGAGGGTATCAGCAATGAGTTCAGAAGATAAAAATATAAACCAACAAACAGCGAAGGAACAGAAATATATGGATATCACAATGGAGACCATGGCAAAAGATGCGCCTGATCTGCTCGTCCAAATCCAGGCAGACGCAGAAAAAACAGGGCATAAAACAGGAATTGAAGAAGGCACAAAAATTGAGAGGGAGCGGGTCACGGCACTGCTCGCCATAAAAGACGCCGATTTAAATTCTAAAGAAAAAGCGATAAATGAAGGTCTCACGGTCGAATCATCTTATAAACTTTTTTTTGAAGCAGAAAAAACCAAAAAAGTTGAGGAATTGAAAAACCTTCAATCTTCCGTACCCGATAGCGTAGGCCAGCAGGGGAAAGAGAAAGACTCTGACACCGAAGAAACTTTTATGGCCGCCGTGGACGAATATCAGAAAGAAAATAAATGTACCAGAACAGAAGCTTTGCAATCGGTCGTGAAGAAAAGACCGGCACTGCATGAAGCCGCCCTGACCGGGAAGGAGAAATAAAAAAATGACACAATCTGTATATAATGAAGGTGGGAAAGCTTTTACCTGCGGTGAGGATCTCCTTGTAAATCGTAGGGTAAAAATTGAACCTGGGACAGTCACAATCCCCCCTGAAGTGATTTATGCCGATGCCGGGGAAGCTTACGCCGGGATCACAATGTCTAATGAAGCGGATGGAGACAAAATATCAGTAATCGTAAGAACTTATCTTGTCGTTGCTGCCGATGCATTCGCCGTTAATGCGACTCTGTATGGAGCCGCAGATGGGAAAGTGAGCGACACAAGCTCCGGCACTGCACAATTCGTTGCCCTTGAAGCGGCAACCGCAGACGGTGACGTTGTTGAAGCTGTTAGATTGTAGACCACGTCAACCACGGCTGGGACAGTCTCTTACGCCGATGCCGGGGCTCAGACTTCTGCCACAACCGTTGTAATTTCTGCTATCTGGATTGAGCACACAGAAACATTGAAAACATCATAAAAGGAAAAAACTAAAAATGATACCAACAAATGACACCACAATTCAGCGGCCTGATTTAGGACAGGCCGTTTATGAAACCATGCAAGCTGCGCCGACAATGGGCTACATCGGCATGGAATTAATGCCAACTTTTCGAGTATCTGAACAGGCCGCTAATTATCCGGTAATCCCGAAAGAAGCTCTTTTCAATTTACTCGATACCTCACGCGGGCCGCTTGGCCATTATAATAGGTCTGACGGAGAATTTGAAAATGGGTATTTTAATACCGTTGAAAACGGCCTTGAAAGGCGTATCGATGAAAGATTTTCCGCAATCTATAGCAATAAATTCGCATATGAATTGACAATTGCAAATATCCTTATGAATGACATTTTACGGGCGCAGGAATACAGGATTGCAAACAAGCTTTTTTCTGAAACGAATTTCAAAACAGCAATTGCAGCAGCCACAGCGTGGTCAACTATCGCATCCGCATCTCCACAGACAGATGTAAACACGGGTAAAAGCTCCATGAGGTCATCCGGGATAATTCCAAACACTCTTGCTATGAGTTATTCCACATTTATTTATCTCACTCAAAATGCAGAAGTACAAAGCAAAGTTTATCAGCTTTTCCCTGACGCTGCGAAAACCGGCATGATAGGCATTCAGCACCTGGAAACCTACTTTGATATTGAAAGAGTCCTTGTTGCTGGTGCGCTGAAAAATATAGCGAAAAGAGGGCAGGATGCATCTTTGTCGGACATATGGAGTTCAACCTACGCGTTACTTTGCAAAACTTCCTCCGGTGATATCACAGAACCCTGTATTGGGAGAACTTTTCTGTGGAATGAGGGCGCAAGTGATGAGGTGATAACTGAACAGTACAGAAGCGATGAGGTTAGAAGCGATATCTTACGAGTCCGGCATGACTCAAGCGAGGCGTATCTTGCATCATATGACTCTGATAATTCTGTGAAAAGTGAAATTTCAAAAGCTTGTGGGTATCTCATTGATGTAACTGGAAATTAACTATGGGTTTTCAAGACAACTTGCCAGGGATACACACAAGGGCATTCAACCAAGTTTCAATTGATTGTGTGTATTCCCCCGTAGCCGATGATCCTTATATTTTTGATCAAGTGAGCTGCAAAATTACAATCGAATATGATGTTGTTTTGCAGCCGTCTGGTTATGATGCTCAGGTTATTGAGGTAGGCACAACGATCACGGCCTTATACCCTGATGTAAAAAAGCCTCAATTTAATAGCACTTTTGAAACAGCGGATAAAATTTTTACTGTTCAAAAAATCATAGAAAACGACAAAATTTTTGTAAAAATGACCGTTTCAGAGGCAGAAATATAATGTTAGTTGAAATAGATTCAGCAGGTTTGTCACGAGTAAAGTGGCTATTTTCTGACATAAAAAACGGTGCTGAAAAAGTGCTCACTAAATCCATAAATAAAACATTAACCTCTACCAGAGTTCAGGCCGTTGCTAGAATTGGGAATGAATTAACTCTACCCGCTAAAAGAATTAAGAAAGATTTTTATATTAGCAAGGCAAAATATAAAAAGTTGTCTGGCAAGTTGGTTGCAAGCGGCGCACCGGTAGGGCTAATCCAATTCGGGGCAACCCAAAGGAAAATGGGGATTTCTGTAAAAGTTCTAAGAAAAAATAGGCGGAAAGTTGTAAAACATACTTTTATTGCAAAAGGCCGGGGAGCGAGTATTTCAAAAGATGATGATTCCGTGAAACAGCATATGTATATGCGGGAATATCTCTGGAAAGGTGGTGCACCGGGGGTCAAATTTTTGAGGGGCAAAAAGTATCCGAATGTGGCATGGGGTAGAATGCCTGAAAAGTTCAGTTTTCAAGTCAGACGGTTAACCGGGCCTAGAATTGAGGATATTTTTGCAAAAAAACGAGTCATTGAACCTGTCACTATTCAGGCAAATAAATTATTTGCGGATACTATCGCAAACCAAATAGACGAAATGTTCAGGCGGCAAAACCTATGAGCGCAACAATAAGAGAACAAATAATTACGACATACGTAACACGCCTGGCAGCCTGGACAACCGCAAACGGGTATAACCACAATTGCGGGGCAACGGTGCAACGGGCGGTGCAGCATGTAGAATTTAAGGACTTGCCGGTATGCGTTTTATTCCCTCAATCTGAAGCGGTCGAACAAAGATATAATCAAAACCTTTGTGAAATGACCATAAAAATTGAAGCTATCGCAGCCCTGGGGACAGGTAACGCCTCCATAATTCAGGAGGAATTGCTCGGCGACATCATAAAAATTATGACAGACCAGTCCGTGGCCGTAACCGCATTAATTGAAGATGTCGTTTATATCACCGGCGGGGGTGCAGAATTGATTAATCCCGAAGAGCAAACGGTGGGAGCTGTAGCAGAATTTAAAATAAAATATTTCACTATAATCGGCGATCCATACAGCCAATAAAAAAAGAGGTAAAAAATGGCAACAAGCAAAAACGCAAAAACTACGTTCGAATCTGGGCAGTCGGTCGCCGATTATGCGGTTATGTCTGACTCAGGAGATCATATTATTCACACCGTTTCAGGCGGGACAGTTTTTTCTGGCAAATCTGGCTTCGCAGCAGAGGTCAGGCCAAACGGGATCGTGACAGGTCGTAATATCCTTTCAACTCATGCCACAGATGATACCGTGACAATTGCCGCTTTTACTGCCTATTCAGGCGGTACATTGTATGAGGTCTCTGCCACATCATTAGCAATCACCAGAGCAGCGTCAGATGTAGCACAAATTCATTCAGTAACTATGAATAGTTCAGGCACAGCAGTTCTTGTTGAGGGCACAGATTCCGCAGATTCAACATTGTCAGAGGTTAGAGGTGCAGCCGGTGGGCCGCCTTCAATACCAGCCGATTCCGTAGAAATAGGCCAGATTAGAGTAACCGGCAATACCTCCGCTGCTATTACATCTGATGAAATTTTTCAAGTTGCAGGGACGCACACGGAAAGGGCTTTTTCGCCGGCACTGACAGTTTTTACGCTCGGGGAAGGTGACAAGGCGACCGTTTCAGCAGAAAAAAATGCCTATGTAAAAATGGATTCAGCGTTGCCGATGGTTCACGGTACAACCGCAACCGATCCGGCAGACGCGTATAAATTGCTGTATATTAGATATTACACGCCAATTTACGCCGAATTAAATAAATCCCTTGATTTTGTACCGGCTGAAAATTCACATTCTGTAAGTTCTAAGCAGGTGTATAATTCCACCATAGGCTCCGTTTCCTCCACACTCGGCCAAGGCGGATTCACAGCGCTGATGGATGACAATATCACAGATGCGCTGTTAGCAGAGCAGGACGAAATTATTACAATCAAGCATTATCCAGACCGGAATAAAGCCCCTTATACCCTGACTCAAGGCACATTAGGAATAAAACGGACATACCCCGTTGCAGATCAAAACCAGGCAGCTTGCACAATCTCAGCAGAAAACGCAACCGTAAATTTTAGTTCGTAGGGGGTTTGATGGGATTTGATATAAAAAAATTTGAAACAACGAATTTTAAAGATCGGATCGAAGTGGTGCCAGTCCCCAGGCTAAAAATGTTTTTCGATGAAAACGATGCAGCGGAGTGGACGATTAGAGGTCTAACGGGGGTCGAATCGGCAATAGCTAAAGAAGCGGTAAGGCAAAATAGCAACATCGATGCGGTAATAAAAGCAATCGGAAGCAATGCAAAAAGAGACATTGTGGACGGGGTAAAGGAGCTGGTGGGTATCACCGGGAAAACTCCTGACGAAATTGTACAAAGGTATTCATGGTTGGTTCAAGGGTCCGTGGAGCCGGTGTGTACGCATGAAATGGCAATGAAATTAAGTTCAAATTTTCCAGAAGATTTTTATCTTTTAACCAATAAAATCATGGACTTAACAGGAGATGGAAGGGTGGGGGAATAGAACGGTTATGGGGAAATAATACAGTCCAGGCAGCATTGACGCTGTGTGATAGAAATCAAAAATTTTTATTCGAAGTTATTCCCGATTTCATACCCCATAACCGGCTCACAAATATTGAATTGGCATTGTGGAATAAATACCACGAAAGAAAACAGCAGGAAAAATAATGGCGGACTTAAACCGGACAATTGCAATAATTTTTAATGGGGAAGACAATATCTCTGCTCCCATGGCGAAAATGGAAAAAAAGATTTCTTCATTTTCTCGCAATGTGAGTGATTCCGTTGCCCCGCTGCATGCTGCGTCTACTGCCATTTTGACGCTCAATGCTGCATTGGCTGCACTAGCTGTAGGCGGTTTGGTTTTGGCTTTTAACGAGTCTAAAAAATATGAGCAAGCCACTATTGAGCTTAAAAAAGTCATGGGTGAAGGGGAAGGCATCACCCATGCAATGGAAGATAGTTTTACCGAGCTTTCACGAGCCTATGGAATCTCTACAACTGCAATTGTGGAAAGCTTGGCAGGTTTGCGGCAATCTGGATTCGATACCAGCGAAAGCATGGAGATATTAAATACCAGTTTGGCGTTGTCCAGGGCTTCGGAATTGTCTGTGGAAGAATCCACAACGATGCTGAAACGATCATTGATCGGCTATCGATTAGAAGCGGAAAAAGCCGTTGTGGTTGGTGATCTTTGGAATCATGCCTCTCAAGCGGCAAATACGACCGTTTCAGATTTGGCGCAAGCTTTTGCGATAGTCTCACGTCAATCACTGAATGCTGGTTTTTCACTAAAACAAACAGCTGCGGCATTAGCTCCAGTCGTGGGCGTTTTCGGCTCTGGTAAAGATGCCGGAATTGCTTTTTCAACGGCTTTGACAAGTATTCTTGACCCGACTGCCAGGGGCGAAGCTGGGATAAGGCTATTGACAGGAGCCACCGGCCCGCTCAACGAGGAGTTCGCATCTGGAGCGGAACGGTTTGAAGCAGTCGCAAGAGGCCTGAATAACGTTAGCAAAGAAACCGGCCTTGTCGCAGTCGCTCAAATAGTAGGGAAAGACCAAGCAAAAAGAATGCAAGTAGCATTTGAAGACTATTATGAAACGCTCGGGAAAATGGGCACAGAGGCAGACCGCTATAACTCATTACAAAAAGAAGTGGATTTACAAAATAAATCTGCGGTGGCCTCAGTAGATAAATTAAAGGTCGGTTTTTCTGAATTATTACGGGCAATTGGGGATGAATACAGAGAAGCCGGGAAAGCAGCGATTGACGGCACAACCGCAATCGAGCATGCACTTGAAGATCTTGTGAAAGGCGGCGCCTTTGACGAAATTTTTGCAGCTATAAGTGATTTTAGTTTCAAGATTGGTGAGACGTTCGAAGATATTGCAAAACGTTTGCCTGATGCGTTTAAGGGCGTAGATTTTAAAGAGCTGCTTGACGCCATGGGCAGCGTCAGCGATTCCGTCTCCGGCCTATTCGATGGCATGGATCTTTCAACAACAGAGGGCTTGACCG
>CAZNFB010000090.1:0-9905 GCA_964572105.1 uncultured Desulfobacteraceae bacterium | reverse complement strand
TGAACGCAATAGCTTGTCTTTTGGCCCATCTACTTCGTTGCATCAAAGGCCGAATGCGTATAGTATGCAACCTTTAATGCGCCTTGTATATGGGCCAAAATCCTACGCTATTTCTGCTCAACTTATTTCATCTCCGCTCCTAAAGTCTATAACGGAGTAGAGTTATTTGTGTAAAAATCCATAGGATGCCCTGTATTTTTTCAGCAGAGCAATTGCTTCATCTTCATATGGAGTTATACTTATTTGCCGGGAATTATCATCAATAAATTTAAAATGGATTGTAAAATTTTGTGAAAAATATTTTTCATTCATTTTGTCAGCCCATTCAATGGCAACCACAGAGCCTTTATTAAGAATTTCATCAAGGCCAATTTCATGTAAATCATCTACAGAAGAGAGACGATAAAGATCCACATGGGATAAAGGGAGCCTGCCAGGATACTCATTTATCAAGGTAAAGGTGGGGCTGGTAATATAATAATTTTTTGAAATGCCCATACCGGAGGCCAACCCTTTTACAAAGGAAGTCTTTCCACATCCCAGTTCCCCTGTCAGCGCAATAATTGCGCCAGGAAAAAGAGATGCCCCGATAGATTCCCCAAACATATAGGTCTCTTCATATGAATGTGACACAAATTTGAATATAGATCCAATCATAAAACCACCGCAGCCAAAGCAGATGGTATACAGGTCATGAGATCCGAGGCAAGAAAGCCAAAAGGCCCCTTAAGACTGGAAAAAAGCTGGTCAGCAGCAGAACCATGAAGATAAACACCCATACGGGCAGCTGCTCCTGGAGGATATCCCTGGGTTACAAGTCCCGCAATAATTCCTGTTAATACATCACCCATACCGCCGGATGCCATACCGGAATTTCCTGTATGATTTAGATAAACCCTTCCGTCGGGATTGGCGATTACTGTTCTTGCTCCTTTTAACACAAGATAAACATTATGTCTAACAGCAAAGTCCCTGGCATAGCCTATCTTGTCCTGATTAATTTCACCAGGGGTTTTATTAATTAATCTTCCCATTTCTCCTGGATGTGGTGTTAAAATAGCAGGAATTTTAAGGTGCTGCAGGATTCCAGGATTTTCGGCTATACTGTTTAAAGCATCCGCATCCAGGACAACAGGGACAGGACTCTTTGAGATTACGCTGCGTATCAACTCCTTTGTTTCAGAATCTGTTCCAAGCCCGGGACCAATGGCAAGGCATTGCTTGCCGGATAGAAGTTCCATAATTTTTTCAAAAGCCGGGATGCCCAGGAGACCTTCCCTGGATTCAGGGAGGGGATGGGTCATCGCTTCTACAACCAAACCTTCCATTATACTGTTTAAACTACCCGGAACCGCAACAGATACAAGGCCTGCCCCTGTCCGCATTGCCGAAGTTGCAGTTAGGGCAGCAGCTCCTGTTTTCCCGGTGGATCCTGCTATTACAAGGAGGTGCCCGGAAGTTCCTTTATGAGCATCCGGTGCTCTTTGCAAAACAGAATTACAGATGGAGTCCCGGGTCAGAAGATATTGCTTTGGATTTACCTGTTTGGCAATATGTGCCGGTATTCCTATATCTACTGTCTTAAGTTCCCCTGTATAGTGAGCTCCAGGAAAAAGAAAATGGCCTGGTTTTGCAAAAGCAAATGTTGCGGTTGCATCTGCCTTAATGCAAACTCCACAGGGAACCCCTGTCTCTGAATTTAACCCCGAAGGTATATCAACAGCAAATACAGGCTTTTTTAAATTATTAATAAATTCAATAATTATTTTAAAAAAACCTTTAACATCTGATTGGAGCCCTGTCCCCAGTATGGCATCTATCCATATATCCTGGTGCACCATTGAAGTCTGGTAATCTGCAAAGACTGTTTTGTCAATGAGTTCCACCACAGGGATATCAAGGGGAGCCAAAAGCTTAAGATTAGCTTCTGCATCCCCTTTAACCTCATTTTTTTCAGATAAAAGATAGACTGTAACAATAAATTTTTTTTGAGCCAGATAACGGGCAATAACAAATCCATCCCCCCCATTATTCCCTTTTCCCGCTACTACTCCCACTTTTTTTATTTCAGAACATGAAAACTTCTCTATAAAAAAATCCGCAGCTCCCCTGCCGGCGCTTTCCATCAAAACCCTTCCGGGAATACCAAAGGAATCTATGGTCAGAAAATCCATTCGTTGCATTTCTTTTGCTGTAACAAGATCCATAAAGCAATCATTTCCTGAAAAATCAGCGACGCTGAATAGTTACTTTTTTTTAATCATAGTCTATAGGGAATTAATCAAATCAAGCATCTGTTTTACAGCCTGCCGCATACCGACCATGGCAGCCATGGAAATTATGCTGTGGCCGATACTGAATTCATCTATTTCGTTTAGTCCTTTAAATGCCTTAATGGTCTTATAGCATATCCCATGCCCTGCATGCACGCCAAGTTTAAGTTTATGCGCAAGTTTAGCCGAATCGACAATTGCAGCAAATGCCCTGTCATGTTTTGTTGCTTTTGGTGCATCACAGAATTTTCCTGTGTGAATTTCAACTATATCTGCATCTATTTTATGGGCAATCTTAATCTGTTCCGGCTCCGGATCTATAAAAATACTGACAGATATATTGCTGTTTTTCAGCATTGCAACAGTCTCTTTCATGGTATTTTTATGGGCAATCAGATCAAAGCCCCCTTCTGTGGTGAGTTCTTCTCTTTTTTCCGGTACCAGAGTCACAACATCCGGCTTAATATTCATTGCTATTTCAACCATCTCCGGTGTTGGCGCCATTTCCAGAATCAATTTTGTCTGAACAGTCTGTCTTAAAATCTCCACATCCCTGTCCTGGATGTGTCTTCTATCTTCGCGCAAATGAACCACCACACCGTCTGCTCCTGCAAGTTCTGCAAGAGCTGCAGCTGCCACAGGATCCGGATATGATATTTTTCTAGCCTGTCTTAATGTGGCAATATGGTCAACATTTACTGCTAAACCAGCCATATGAAACCCCCTCATTTAGTGCTTCCCGGGACAATTTGTATTGAAATCCATTTGAAATTTTAATTTTCTGATTCATCAATTTTATTTAAGATCCCAAGAATATCTTTACTTTTTTTATCCATAATCAAAGCTTCTTCAGATTCTCCATGATCATGGCCGAAAAGGTGCAGAATCCCGTGAACAAGAAGTTGATAAAATCTTTCTTTTGTAGTTATTTCAGCCAGATCCCCTTCTTTTTTCACAGTATCAATGGATATAACCACATCCCCAAGAAGATCAGAATTGATCGTTGAAAAATCCCCTTCCTGCATGGGGAATGCCAGCACATTGGTGGGGCCTTCCCTGTTAAGATATTTTTTATTTAATTTTGCAATGGCTGAATCATCAACAATGGAAATAGAAAGTTCTCCATCAGGACATCCCAAGACGTTTAAGACTTCCTGGGCTTTTTTTCTTATTACCTTCGGATTCTCCGGGTATAGATTTGGGCTGCTTGTTATCAATACTCCCACTTGTATTCTTCCCTCCGTTCACAGACTGTTTTTCAGGGTAATCGATCCGGTGATGATGGATTCCGATTAATATCTGATTGAAACTTTTTGCTATATTATGAAGATCTTTTAATGTCAACTCACATTCATCAAGCTGTCCGTCTGAAAATACATTATTGATGGTATTTTGCACAAGGCCCTGAATCCTTGAAGGTGTCGGATTATCCAATGTTTTTGATGATGCCTCAACAATATCGGCAAGCATTATCAGACCTGCCAGCCTGGTTTGCGGCTTTGGTCCAGGATATCTGAAATTATCAATTTTAACAGCATCTTCGCCTTTAAGCTTTTTAGCCTTTTCATAAAAATAGCTTATGAGACTGGTTCCATGGTGCTGTTTGATCACATCGATTATTTCCTGACCCAGCTTATTTTCCCTTGCTATCTCGGCTCCATCTTTTACATGGGATATAAGTATAAGGCTGGACATGGATGGCGCAAGCTTATCATGTCTATTTTTACCGTCGGACTGATTTTCTATAAAATAGTGAGACTTATTTATTTTACCGATATCATGATAATAGCCGCATACTTTTGCAAGTAGAGGGTTTGCGCCTATCTCAAACGCAGCAGCTTCCGCCATGGAACCTACAACCATACAATGATGATATGTTCCCGGTGATTCCATCATGAGCTTTTTTAAAATGGGCTGTTCAAGATTTGCAAGCTCAAGCAATTTAATATCAGTGGTATAATTAAAAATTGTTTCAAGGAGGGGCAAGATGCCTGATGTAATTATCCCTGCTATAATTCCACCTGAAAAAGCAAAACCCCAATCCCACAATAAATTAAAATTGTAGCTGCGTGCAAGATGGATATTCAATAATGTCACAATCAGAACATTTAAAATACCGAGCCTTAATCCAGCCTTGATCAGCACGTTTCGTTTTCTGGTTTTTTGCGTCCAGAATGCTCCCATTGTACTGCTGATCCAAAAAAATATAAATATATCAAGTGTATTATTTAATATAATTGCAACAGAAATAGATATAACCAAAGCAAAGGCAATGGCAATATTAATATTAAGGAACATACAGATAATCATCGATCCTGCGGCAAGGGGGATGCCATAAAGAATGGAGGAACCTGATAAAAAAATCATGAAATCATAATTTAAAGATTTTGAAATATACGATGAGACTGCTGACATCATCATAAATAATACGATTATGGAGCCTATAAAAATCAAGTTTTTGTTAATATGAAGCAGGGTATTATCATGGCGGGTTATTATAATAAGATATAAAATTATCAAAATAGAGGCAATTATCATGGCCGCCCCTATGCTGTTTAAAATAAGCTTTTTCTGGGTGGAGCCACCCTCTTCCATGGCCTTTAGTCTTTGTAAATGGGCAGATGTGACCCTTTCGCCTTCACGCATTAACATTTCTCCTGCCTTTATTTTATATAAAACAGGCTTAACATCATCTGCGGCTATTCTTTTGAGTCTTAATGTCTCCGACTTATTTAGCGTTATGTTCGGTTGAATAAGCGCCTGACAAAAATCTACCATGAGGTTTAACAAAATGTAGTTTGTTTTTGCTAGAATCGGCTGCCCCACAATTCTGACCATGGTTTTTGCCTGGGAAAGACCATAATATTTTTTAAGTGCTGTAGCAGGTTTTTCTATGCGGTTACCGGTATAGCTTCTAATTATTATTTCTCCGGCTTCTTCCAGAAAAATTTCTTTATTTTTAACAATACCGTTGTCGAGTATTGCAAGAAGAATTCGGGTGATATTATCAGATATTTCCCTGGAAAAATTTTCCTTTACAAGAATATTGTAAGCATCCATACTCACCGGAATTTCAATTTTTTTTTCAAATTTTCTTTTTATAGCCTCAATCTGTTTCTGCGTAAATTCTTTTTTCCTGACTTGGGAAGTCGTGGATGAATCATTCTTTTTAGATTCACCATGGGAAACAAAAAAAGCCCTTGATTCATCAAAGGCCTGGGTTATACGCCTAATCAACTTTGCGGCAAAGGCCATGTCAAAGTCATAGACTGTGAGTACTTCTTCTTCAGCTTTTTTTTTATTCGCCCTGGTAGCTTCCTGATCTTCAATGAAAAAATATTTAGAAGCCTTGACATCTCTTTTTACTACATCCCCGAGTTCATAAATATTTTTTGTGGTAATAAGGCCAGGATAAAGAAGAAACGCAAATGTTACGGTGATACATATTAAAACATACCATTTAATTGAATTTTCAGAGATAAAACTAGAAAATATTTTTTTTAGTACTTCCATGATATATGCTTTTAAAAATTTTCAAGATATTTAAAGACTTTCCTGAAAATTAATTTTGTTCCTTTAATCTGTTTTTCTTGTCAAGCTCTTCATATGCTTTTAAAATTTCCCGAATAAGTTTGTGGCGGATAACATCTGTTTTTGAAAAAAATACAAATTTTATACCTTCTATTTCCTGCATAATATTTTTTGCCTCCATGAGTCCAGAAATTTTTCCAGCAGGAAGGTCAGTTTGAGTAATATCCCCTGTTATAACAGCCTTGGAACTGAATCCGATTCTGGTTAAAAACATTTTCATCTGTTCAGATGTGGTATTTTGCGCTTCATCCAGAATAATAAAAGAGTCATTCAATGTTCTCCCCCGCATAAATGCCAATGGAGCAACTTCAATAATACCCTGTTCCAGTAACCTTGCAGCTTTTTCAAACCGCATCATATCATGAAGCGCATCATAAAGTGGTCTTAAGTACGGATTAACCTTTTCAGCCAGATCCCCCGGTAAAAAACCCAGGGACTCTCCGGCTTCAACAGCGGGTCTTGTCAATATAATTCTATTTACAGTCTTTTTTGAAAGGGCAGCAACGGCCATGGCCATGGCAAGATAGGTTTTTCCTGTTCCAGCAGGGCCTATGCCGAAAACTATGTCAAAATTACGCATCGCATCGATGTAATCCTTTTGCGAGCTGCTTTTTGGCGTTATTGCCCGTTTTTTTGTTGCAATGTAAACAGTATCAAGAAAAATTTCTTTCAGCTTAACATTGTCATTGGAACAGATAAGATTTATTGCATAATCAACATCATTGGAATAAACAGGATATCCTTCTTTTAAAAGCCCATAGAGCTGATTGAGTATGTTTTGAGCAAGGCTTGCCGCAATGGAATCTCCCGATATATTGACACAGTTTCCTTTTACATCTATTTGCAGGTCAAGGGCTTTTGCAATTTTATCAAGATTTGCATTATATTCTCCAAAAAGCTGCATTGCAAAGTTTACATTATTGAATACAAGACTTAATCGTTTACTATTTTTCATATTTTATCTGTTTTAAAAAAAAATGTAAATAGCGGTATATGCAAAAGTACAAACTGATTTGAGTACTTTTTTTTTTGATGTGTAAAACATATACCATAAAATAGATTTTGCTGGGCTCATAATTTTTAAGTTGTCAGTTCATCGTCAGTACTATATAATTGTCGGAATTTGTAATCAAGAAACAAATTAGATCTGATTTAAAAATGAGGATATATGAATCCATTGGACATGGTAATAATTGCAGTGTTATGTTTCTGTCTGGTACGGGGGTTTTTCCGTGGTCTGGTTAAAGAATTGTCTTCGATAATAGGTGTATTCGCAGGTTTTTATGCTGCATATACTTATTACAAAGTACTTGCCGGGTATATGACAAAATGGACATCCGGCTTTGAACATACAAATATTATTTGTTTTTTAATTATTTTTTTAAGCGTGTTTGTTACAATCAGTATTCTTGGTCTTTTTCTCAAGTATATTTTAAATATTTCATTTCTCGGCTGGATTGATAGAATCTGTGGAACATGTTTTGGATTTATCAAGGGTATACTTGTTGTCTCGATCTTACTACTGATACTTACCACGTTTTTAAAACAAAATCGAGCTTTTATTAAAAGATCGGTACTATCACCCTATGTAATGGTAATTTCAGAGACTATGGCACAACTGGTTTCAACGGATATAAAAAAAACTTTTTCTATTAAAATAAAGGAATTAAAAAAAGTTTGGAACATAAATTGATTGAAAAGGCATCTCCATTAATTAAAATTTTAGAAATTATTAAAAAATTAAGGGGCGAAAATGGATGCCCCTGGGACAAAAAACAGACTCCCAAAACAATGACGATCTATCTAATAGAAGAGATCCATGAACTTGTGGAAGCCATCAATTCAGGGGAGCCTGATGCAGTTTTGGAAGAACTTGGCGATGTTCTTTTCCTGATTATATTTGTAGCATATATGTTCGAAACAACCGGGCATTTTAATCTCATGGATGTTGCTGATAAAAACTGTGAAAAAATGATTAATCGTCATCCCCATGTTTTTGGTGATGAAAAAGGGGGGAGTATAGAGGATATAAGGAAAAGATGGCATGCGATAAAAATGAAAGAAAAAAATCATGGCAAATCCGACTCCCTCCTTGATGCAATACCTTCTGGTCTGCCCGCGCTCATTCGGGCTTACAGAATTTCGGAACGTGCTGCAAAAACCGGATTTGACTGGGACAACATTTCAGATGTTATGGAAAAAGTAAATGAAGAATTTAGTGAATTTAAAACCGAATTATCTGCAAATAATAAGACTAAAAAGAATACTGACAAAACCGCCATGGAATTTGGAGATATCCTTTTTACCTTGGTAAATGTTGCTCGCTTTGCCCATTTTCACCCTGAAACTGCTCTTACAAGTTCAATAAATAAATTTGAAAAACGGTTTAAGTATATGGAAAAATCTGCCTCCCACAAAGGACTTGACCTTGAATCCTTAACAAGGGAGGAGATGGATATATTCTGGGATGAATCTAAAAAAAATGTATAGACCTTAAGATAAAGATTTTGGATGCGTTATCGTCGCCTGCGTATTACAATACGCCTTCCTCCCTCTGGCCTTCCCAAAATCATTATCTTAAAGCCTATAAACCGTCAAATCAATAATTTATTATGATAGCAATAATCGACTACAACGCAGGAAATTTGACCAGTGTGGCCCATGCCGTCTCGTATCTTGGCTTTAAGGCTGTTATTACAAGTGATATACAATCAATCAGCAAAGCAGAAAGAATAATATTTCCGGGTGTGGGAGCCGCAGGTTCTGCCATGAAGAGCTTAAAGTCCCAATCCCTTGATGCGGCTATAAAATCGGAGTTTACTAAAGGAAAACCTATTTTAGGTATATGCCTCGGCACCCAGATAATAATGAGCCACAGTGATGAAAATGACACCTCCTGCATAGGAATTATCAAAGGAAATGTCAGCCCCTTTGATCCGAACATGCGGGATGAAAAAGATATGATCTTGAAAATTCCCCATATGGGCTGGAACAGTATTCAGGCCAAAATTGATCATCCTCTTTTTTCCGGCTTAAAAAAAGAGGATGAGTTCTATTTTGTACACAGTTTTTACCCTGCACCGGAAAAAAACGGGGATATTATCGCATCTACCTCCTATGGAATTCCTTTTCCTTCTGTGATAGGGTTTGACAATATAATCGCAACCCAGTTTCATCCGGAAAAAAGTGGTAAGCCAGGGCTTACTTTATTAAATAATTTTTGCAGGTGGCAACCATGTTAAGTAAACGGATAATACCATGCCTTGATGTTCGTGAAGGGAGAACAACCAAGGGGATTAAGTTTAAAAATAATGTCGATATAGGTGATCCTGTTGAAATGGCCAGATTTTATTATGAACAGGGAGCCGACGAAATAGTATTCTACGACATAACAGCATCCCATGAAAAAAGGGATATTATGATAGATGTTGTAAAACAGGTGGCAAAAACTATTTTTATCCCCTTTTCCGTTGGGGGCGGGATACGAAATGTTGATGATATGCGAGCTGTTTTACTTGCCGGAGCCGAAAAAATAAGTGTTAACTCTGCTGCTGTTTTGAATCCGGAAATTATTTCAAAGGGCGCCAAAGCTTTCGGCAGCCAGTGTGTTGTACTTGGGATGGATGTAAAATATGTGGGGAAAAAAGATAAGATTCCGTCAGGTTATGAAATAGTTATAAATGGCGGGAGAAAACATATGGGGATGGATGCCTTAAAATGGGCACAAAGGGCGCAGGAGCTTGGGGCCGGAGAAATATGTCTGAATTCCATTGATGCCGATGGCATGCAGCAGGGATATGAACTTAATTTAACCTCGCTTATCTCTGAAAACGTATCTATTCCTGTAATAGCATCCGGCGGCGCAGGAAAACCGGAGCACTTAAAAGATGTCCTGACAAAGGGGAGGGCAGATGCCGCCTTGATCGCCTCCATGGTCCATTACGGTACTTATACGATCCCCGGAATAAAAAAATATCTCGCTTCCAGCGGAATCAAAGTGCGAAGGTAATTATTCAGCTAAAACGTTAACAAATTTAGCCC
>CAZNFB010000089.1:0-9942 GCA_964572105.1 uncultured Desulfobacteraceae bacterium | reverse complement strand
AGTGAAATCATTTCTTTTTGTGATCAAGGACATCTCTAACCGCCACTCCAAGTTCTTTTATGGCTATAGGCTTAGCAAGAAATTTGCTGAATCCCATTTTTCCGGCATTTTCCATGTCTACCTGTTTACTGAATCCGGAGCAAAGAATTATCAAGGCGTTATTTTTTATTTTCAACATTTGTTGGGCCAGATCCACACCGGTGATTCCGGGCATGGTCTGATCAGTAATCACCAGTTCAAACAGGTCGGGATTTTTAGAAAAGGCTGCCAGGGCTTCACTGCTTTTTGAAAAAGCTGAAATCTTATACCCAAGCCCTGACAGCATCTCGGCCATCACTCTGACTATGGTCTCCTCGTCATCAACTAATAATATATGCTCATTCCCCCTGGGAATGGGGAGGGGTACCTCCTTATTTTTGAGCTTTTTCGCAGAATTTATCATAGGAATGTAGACATAAAAGATGGTCCCTTTGCCTACCTGGCTTTTAACCAGAATGCCCCCTTTAAGATTTGCAATAATCCCCTGTATTACTGCAAGGCCAAGCCCGGTTCCTTCCCCTTGAGGCTTGGTTGTAAAATATGGTTCAAAAATTTTGTCCAGAGTTTTTTTGTCCATGCCGCAGCCGGTGTCTTTGACCGTTAACATGACATAGCTTCCCTTACTGAGTTCGGTGGTTGTTACCATAAAAGTGTTATCAATTTCCACAGGCTCAAGGCTGAGCTCGAGTTCACCGTTTTGTTCACGCATGGAATGATAGGCATTAGTAGCCAGATTCATGATTATCTGATGAATCTGCGTGGAATCAGCCAGAACCAGGCCGCAATTTTTACTAATATTCTGGGTTATCTTAACGGTGGATGGGATCGTGGCCTGGAGCAGTTTAACAACCTCCTTAAAAATAAGCTGAATAGCAAGGGGTTCTGCCTGATATTTTGTTTTACGGGTAAGGGTGAGTATTTGCAGGACAAGGTCCCTGGCTCTGTCTGCAGCCTTTAAGATCTGTTGCAGCATTGAGTAGATACGGCTTTCCGGAGAGGTACTAATCAGGGCCAGGTCGCCATAGCCCATGATGGCACTTAGTATATTATTAAAATCATGGGCAATACCTCCGGCCAAAAGACCTACTCCCTCCATTTTCTGGGCGTGTGCAAGCTGTTCTTCTGTCCGCTTGCGTTCGATTATTTCCTGCTGCAGTTTTTCTGTTTTTCTGGTTAATTCAGCAGTCCGATGATGAACTATATTCTCAAGGTGCTGCTGCATCTTGTATAAAGATATATGGGTTTTTACCCTGGCCAGAACTTCTGCTTCCTGAAAAGGTTTTGCAATATAATCCACCCCGCCTGCTTCAAATGCCTCAATTTTATCATCAATTTCCTGTAACGCACTTATAAAAATAATTGGTACTTCAGAGGTATTTTTGTTTTTTTTAAGTGCTTTGCATACTGAAAGGCCATCCATATCAGGCATTTTTATATCGAGCAGAATCAGGTCCGGCGGATTTATCTGTGCAGATTGCATGGCAAATCTGCCGCTGGTGCTTGGTTTGACCTTATATCCATTATCTGTAAGCATTTTAGTTAACAGATCCACGTTGGCAGGATTATCGTCAACAACCATGATTGCCGCCTGAGAAGACGGAGCACCAGAGTGTTCTGATTCTGTTTTTATCATAATAACTCCTCTTTATTTTACGTTTTAATCAGCTCACACTTAAAGCATGTATGCAATCAGCACATTGGAATATAGATTGCCGTATAAATTCATGCTGTTATTATCAGCCTGCGTATTGCAATACGCCTTTTGTTCTATGGTCTTGCGTCAAATTTTAAAATTGTGTAATTATCTGACAATCCATAGTTACTATTTACGCCTGATTAATCAAGAGATATAATCGATCAAATTGATAATTTTTAACTAAGTGCCGCAAACCTTCGGCAATCTGCTGGTTTAAAGGTTCAATTTTTTCTATAATACGATTACATGCGTTTGCGTCCAGGTCCATGGCTGCATTCCCCAATTTTTCGAGAAGTTTGCCAGGCAAAGTCTGTATCTCCTCATGCGTTAAAACTTTTTTTGGTACATCCATCGTGCCTGCTGGGGATAATTCATCATAAATATAACGAACTTTCAGATACTTTGCCATGGCTGTAAAAATGTCTTCTTCCGTACAGGGCTTGCGTAAAAAATCATCACATCCTGCTGCCAGCGTCTTTGCCCTGTCTTCTTCAAAGGCACTGGAAGTAAGGGCTAAAATCGGCAGATTTTTTATTGCTGATTTTAACTGACGAATTTTTTTTGTGGCGGTGTATCCATCCATTACCGGCATCCGCATATCCATCCATACAAAGTGAGGCTGACATGTTTTAATATACTCAACAGCCTCTTTACCGTTTATAGCTTCATCAACAAGGAAACCTGCAGATTCAAGTAGTTTTTTTAACAGCAAGCGGCTGTCTGGATTATCATCAACAACCAAAATGCGGTAAGCCGGTTGACCAGCTTCAAGACCGATCACTTTGCGTACGGGATTTTTGAATTCAATCTCATTTCTGGAAACCGGCTGGGCTAAAATAGTACAGGTAAAGATTGAGCCCTGGCCTGCTTCGCTTTTCACTGTAATATCTCCACCCATGAGTCTTGCAAATTTACGGCTGATGGAAAGCCCAAGGCCTGTTCCTTCAAGGGGAATACGTCCGTTTCTGATCTGGGTAAAGGGATCGAAAATTGATTTAAGATTCTCTTTGGGTATACCTGCCCCGGTATCTTTGACTGTAAACCGGATTAATATTTTTTCATGTCCATTATTTCCATTTTTATTTTTTATATTCTCTATTCTGTCCATTGCAGTTTTAAATATTATAATCCCTGTATCTGTATATTTAATCGCATTTCCCAGCAGGTTGATCAGTACCTGGCGCATTTTAGACTCATCTGTTCTGATATAAGACAAAAGGTCAGGGGTATTATAAACTGTGAATCTGAGCCCCTTTTCCCTGGAGCGAATCCGCATCATTTCTGTAATGGTTGCCAGGCAGTGGTGGAGGTCAAAATTTGTTTCTTTAATGGATGTATGACCCGCCTCAATTTTTGACATTTCAAGAACATCATTGATTAAATTCAGCAGATGAGCGCCGCTTCTGTTAATAATTTCCAGATTTTCCCGCTGCCCATTGGTTAGTGCAGAATCACGTTCCATGAATTGGGAAAAACCCAAAATAGCATTCAATGGAGTTCGTAATTCATGACTCATGTTGGCAAGAAACGCACTTTTTGCCCTGTTGGCGGATTCTGCTGCATCTTTGGCATGAATCAGACTCTGGTTAGTGGCTTCAAGCTGGGTTGTCCGCTGCTGCACGCGCAATTCCAGATCTTCATTCAATTGATGTATTTTTATTTCCGCCTGTTTTCGTTCACTAATGTCCCTGGCCAGAGCAAGAAATACCTGCTCCCCTTTAAGCTCAAGGAGCCCAAGACGAATTTCAGCAGGAAAAACAGAGCCGTCTTTACGTTTATTAAGTCCTTCAAAGGTAACTGGCTGGTTTGGTATTAATTTGCCCCAGAATGTTTTTGTATGGGCCTGATCCTTAAGTTCAGGGGATATGTCCCATGCATTCATCATGAGCATCTCTTCACGGGTATATTCCAGACTCAGGCAAGCCTGCTGATTGACATTTAAAAGACGGCCTTTATCGTTATACAGGAATATGGCATCTGCTGCCTGCTCCACAACAGTACGAAATCTAACTTCGCTTTCCTGCAGGGCGGAATGCTGTTTTTCGATCTGGGTCAGCATATCATTAAAGGCGTCTATGAGCAGCCCGATTTCATCTTCGCCGCCTTTAACTGCGCGTACAGAATAATCACAATTTTTTGAAATAAGGCCGGCAATATTGACTAAATAAAAAAGGTGTTTTAAAACAGCTCCCAGCAGCCTGCCGGACAAAAAATAAGCCGCCCATGAAGTCAGAATGATTGTCAATGCCAGAGCAATTGCACCTCTTTCTATAAAATTGAATAATTCTTTGGTATCAGACAAAAGATAGAGTGTGCCAATATGGCTGTTGGAGAGAATAACTCTGCGCCACATGAACAAATGCTTTTGAGCAAATTTATAACCATTTGGCCCAGGGGCGGGAGGATTGGGAAACTGGTCTTTTATGTCACGATTATAAACGGCAAACAGCGTGGAGTCAGGACGGAAGATAACTGCCTGTTTGATCGATGGCTTGGCCTGTAATGTGTGGAGAACCGATGTGGCATCCTCGGGATCATTAAATGTTAATGATGCCTTGCAGTTATCAGACAGCATGGCCGCCAGAGTTGAAAGATCCGCCACCATTCTCTGCCTGAAATCGAACCATCCATATACTAGAAGAAGCCCTCCGGCGAGGAGCATTGCAGAAGAACAGACCACCATGATAATTACAATAAATTTCCGCTGAATGGAAAATTTTGTCGGTATACCATGGGTTGTTTTTATATTGTCCATTTATTTTCCTCTATCATAACTTTTTCCAATCACCCGGGTAGCTACTCTGAGCAATTTGGAACGAAATTTTATCCCTGCCTCCATGGCTGCTTTTTGATTAATTTCAAAAGCAACTCTTTTCTCTTTTTTTACAAAATTAATCATGCCCCCCATTTGGAGAAATCCGTCGATTTCGCTGACTGTTACCACAGGATAGGTTTTAAGGGATTTTATGAGATCAGGTGTTTTGGCGCCAAAAGTTGAGGTTATAAATAAAATATGGCACTTTCCCAAAGATTTCGGGGAGGTATTTTTGCCAAATCTTTTAATAATCAGTTTTTTTCCGTTAACCGGCTCGCTTTCTATTTCTTTGAATATATCTTCAAAAAAATCCTGACCTGTTATACCGATCAATATGGGAGAATCATTTTCTGCAAAGGCATTATCTGGCCATTGTGTAAAAAAAAGGAACTTGTATAAAAAAGCGGCTTTGATTTGATACTCTAATTCTACTTCAGCATGGCATGCCGCTGATAATAGAAAATTTAGTAAAATGGAGCATATAATAATTTTTTTTTTCATAGATTTTATTGTTCAAAAGCCGTATTTAGCCCCAAACAAAAAACTGATACCAGGCGCAGAATAATCATCATGGATTGAACCTGCCGGGGCAGGGTAAGAATAATTACGATCAAAAAGATTATATATGGAAAATTCAATATCCATTTTCCTAAAAAAACCGGATGCCAGCAACGTGGCATTAACAACAGTATACCCCGGCTTTGCTTTCCGTTTATCCGATGATGACCTGGGAGTTTTTTCCTGCCAGTAAAGGTTTAAATTAAGGCTCAGGTATTCAATAATGGACCAGGAAAAGGACGCATTCCCTTTATGGCTCGGGACATCAGGAAAAGATCGGCCGTTTTCAAGGTTTGAATCGGTATAAGTATAATTAGCAGTAAAAAAACTCCCCTCCGTAAAATCGTAGCGTGCTTCAACCTCAATTCCGTCAACTTTTGCCGAGTTAAAATCCTGGGGCGTTTCTTCTTCCTCAGGAATGGTAATCAAGTCATCTAATTCATTGTGGAAATAGATAATGCGGCAGTTAAATGTTTTGGTAAATCTAAGGCCGAGACTCGCCTCAAAGGTTTTTACCTCTTCGGGGTCTGCATCTGTATCTTTTTTTTTACCGCTTATATCTCTTCTGAACTGGTCTCCAAAATTGGGGGCACGAAATGCCGTCCCATATAAAAGCCTTAGATTATAATTTTTTATAAAATCCCATGAAAGAGATATTCGGGGATTAAAGGTTCCTCCAAAATCACTGTAATAATCATACCGTGCACCAAAGGTTCCTCTTATATGGTCTGTGGGCTCCCAAATATCCTGAATATAGCATGCCATCAGATTCCGTGCTTCAGGTTTTTCCCATCCAAAAAGGTCTGAAACATTTTCAAAATAGGGCAAAAAACCGGGATTGTGATTGGCCATATGCTTTATATCATGCTCATCCTGATATTCCCCTGCAATCCCCGCAATAATGGAATGTGGTTTTAAGCCTTTGTAAACAACCATAAGATCACCACCCGCTTTCATGGAGGTCCAGTCAAGTTTCGAGATATAGCCGGAGTTGTTCCACGGGGCAAGGGGATGGGGGGGGGGAGGGATTGATCCCGCCGGAAAAAGTTCGAGATACCAGTCGGCATTTCGGTGATCAACATACCCGGTCAGGATAATAGAGGTGAGTTCTGCAGGATTAAAATCGATTTGCCCATTTAATAAAAAATGCTCCCCTTTTTCTTCAGAATCAGGGCTGAGTACATCAATAACTCCAAGAAAAACACCCCGATTATATTTATGGTAACGGGAAAACAGTTTTAGATTCCCGAATTTTAAACTCCCCTGCAGATCCAGAGCCTTGTGGGAAGTATCTCCGAAACCTCTTTGACCTAAGGCGTCTGCCTTGACAAACTGCTTTGCTCCATCGAAATTAAAAATACCCAGATTTAATGTAAACCCTCCTCCACCGTTAAAATGTTTCCCCATGAGAAGATTATATCTTTCCCCTATGGAGCCTTGGTCTTCAAACTGAGTGTTGAATGAAAAATCGAGACCATCAACCTCTTTAAAATCTTTTGTAATGATATTTACCACACCGATTACAGCCGTTGTCCCGTAAAGTGATGAGCCAGGTCCCCGCACCACCTCGATCCGTTCAATATTGGCAACCGGCAGATCGAACAGGGGAATTTCTGGAAAACCGTTTAAGGCAACACCGTTTAGCATAAAAAGAATATCGTCTGCTGCTGAATCTTTTAGTACGCCCCGTATTTCTATGACAGGTATATTTCTGCGATTATAATAAACGCTGATTCCAGGGAGAGAGCCAAGTGCATCGTATATGGTTTGCGCCCCTGTTCTGCGAAGATCTTCCGAAGTGATAATCGATATACTGGAGGCTGTTTTGGCCTGGGATTCAGGAATTTTAGAGGCGGTAATAACTTTTATATCAAGGAGTGCATCCAGGGACATGGCAAAGACAGATTCTTTGTCATGATCCTTTAAACAAAGGAGCTTGCTGCCAGTTTCAGGGATTGATAGCTGACTGCCAAGGGCTTTTGAAAAGCAGGGATTTAAATAAACAGCGCCGCCTATCAAAAATAAAGAAAATATGTTGAACAAAAAAGTGTGAGTAAAGGATGTGTTCACTTCCTTCCCCTCTTTTTTAATGATTTTGCAAAAAGCTCCATTGAAAACATCAAGTCAAGATGAAAAATACCTTAAAACAGAAAAATTTATTTGTCAAAAATATGTGTGCTAAAATATTATTTTTTCTGAAACTATGAAAATCTTTTATCTTGAAATTGAGATTAAATTATTTTAATATCCTGAGGATATTTATAATAATGTTATAATCCAGTAATATTATACAGACTTTGTCTATCAGGAAATTACAAAGGGGTTGAGTTGATATAAAAAATAACGGTAACTATCAAAAGGGGAAAAATATGAAAAATGTGTTGAGTAAAATCACAGATATTGTTTCAGATCCTTATGCTTTTGTTGGAAGCGTTCGGGAACGGACCGGGAAAAAAGTTATAGGATGCTTTCCCATGCATGTGCCGGAAGAACTGGTTCATGCAGCTGGAATGCTTCCTGTGGTAATATGGAGAAGCAACGAGGCTGTTACATGGGGCCATGCCCATGTGCCGCCGTATGACTGCGGCATAACAAGAAGCTTTGTGGACGATGCAGTAAGGGGAAAGTTACCATTTATGGACGGCATGGTTTTTCATGTGAGACAATGCCTGCAGGCAGGGGAATTTCCTTATATTATGGAAAAAAATGTAAAGCCTGCATATCAAAAAAATCTGTATCTTCCTGCTCTTTATCCGGGTGCTGCAACTAAAGATTTTACAATTACGGAACTGGAGGTTTTTAAAACTTCCCTTGAGGAATTTTCAGGAAATAAAATAACCGATGAAAAGCTTAAAAAAAGCATTGAAATATACAACTTGAATCGCTCCCTCCTTGAACGGGTTTATGAAATAAGAAGGGAAAAACCGGAAATACTTAAAGCCAAAGAGGTGATGCAGATAGTCTGGTCCAGCATGCTGATGCCCAAGGAAGACCATAGCAAGATTCTCACAGAGCTTATCAGCGCCATGGAAGCAAAAGAGGTGATTCCTGATAAAACCAGGATTAGAGTTATTCCAGTGGGGGGACTTTGCCAGACAATTCAAACCGATATTTTAGATCTTATAGAAGACCTTGGGATGATTATTCCGGATGATGATCTCTATATGGGGTCAAGATATTTTGCAAACAAAGTCAGCCTTGATGGTGATCCAGTGGATGCTCTTGCAAAACGTTATCTGACAAAATCCCCTTTATGCCCGACTAAAGGTGTTTGGGATATACATTGGGGTGATGAGGCAATAAAGAGATTAAAAGATAATAATGCCAAAGGAATTATAAGTGTAGTCATAAAGTATTGTCCTCCCCATGCCTGCTACTATCCTGATTTTAAAAGCAAAATGGATAAAGAAGGTATTAATGAGATAATGATACAGGTGGAGCATGAGATTATCTCACTGGAATCCGTTAAAACCAGACTGCAAACATTCGTAGAGATAATGGGGGGTGTATAAAATGGATATTAAATATAAAGTAAACAGACTTGAAACTACAAACGAAATCAGGCCGCTGGTTGATAAGCATTGGGAAGAATTAAGAACCGCCAAGGAAAGAGGAGAAAAAGTGGCATGGGCATCGGGCCCGACTTTTATTTTCGCTTATGCCATGGGGATGAAATGTCATTTCATGGCCGGATATTCCGCATACTGTGGTGGGATAGGTGCCGGAGAAGAGGTTCTGAAAGTGGCAGAAATGACAGGAGATCTCCCCGAAACATGCTCATATCACCGCCTCCATATGGGAATGGCGGAAGCCGTAGCAAGAGATATTCCCATTAATCCCCAGGCAATACTCCCCATGCCGGACCTCATGGTTGCAGGCCGCCTTTGTCCTGAAATGTCCCATTATGCAGAAGGACTTTCCCGAAGATTCGGAATCAGGGTTCTCCCGGTTGATCTTCCAAGCGTTTATAATATAGAAGATGCACCCAGAATAAGAGAGTTTGTTTACAGACAGTTTAAGGAAGTCGTTATTCCCACAGTGGAGGATGTTTGCGGAAAGCCCTTTGATTATGACCGTATGAGTGAGATTTTAAGCGTTTTAAAAAAGGTGGCTACATTAAGAAATCAATGCTGGGAATTTTTTAAAGAAAAACCATCCCGGTGGACTCTCTGGGATTACGGCGTAAGTATAGCTCCGGTCTTTTATATGATGGGAAATCCTGCAGGCATTACATATTATGAAAAACTATTAAAAGAACTTCAGGAAAGAAAGAAGAACAACATCCCCGCCATAGCTCCAGAGGGTGAAAAATATCGTCTCTATTGGGATGGATGGCTTCCCTGGGCATTTCTTGGAAAATTTATGCGTAAATTTACGCCCCATGGAGCTGTATGTATTTGCGGCAGGTATCCCTGGGAGTTTTTCCCAAATCCGGAGCTCATTGATCCTGAAAATCCTGTGGAGTCCTGGGCCGATTTATATTATGGAAAGGGACAGCTTATACACCATTTTTCTCCCAGGGGAACAGTCGACTTAATAGGCGAATTAATTGAAGATTACTCCATAGACGGACTTTTGATGTTCTCTTCCAAAACCTGCAGAATAATGAACCTGTCCCAGCCAGACATAATAGATACTCTGGATAAAAAATATGGAGTCCCCGGTGTAATTGTGGAAGGAGATATGATAGATCCTGCCATGATTTCGGATTCCCAGATAGAAACAAGGCTTGAAGCACTCTACGAAATGATAGATTCCAGAAGAAAGTAAAAAAATAAGTAGCAGTGTCCGGTTAGAATCTTGCGTGAGGGGAGTTTAATTGTTTTTGTAGCGT
>CAZNFB010000088.1:0-9977 GCA_964572105.1 uncultured Desulfobacteraceae bacterium | reverse complement strand
AGCACAGGAAGTCTTAAACGCCTTGGAATGTCCTGAAGGGGAACTTTCGATTTTTATTGTAGATGATCAGCATATTGCAGATTTTAATAAAAAATATCTTAACAGGGAAGGCCCCACTAATGTAATCGCATTTCCAATGCAGGAGGGCGATTTTTCAGGGATTGCTCCTTATCTTCTTGGCGATGTGGTTATTTCTATTGATACTGTAATTAAAGAAGGAAAATTTGCAGGCATATCTACAAAAAAAAGGTTTTATCAACTTCTTGTTCATGGAATTCTTCATCTTTTTGGTTTTAATCATGAAGAGTCAGAAGAAGAAGCTTTAAGAATGGAACAAAAAAGTAATAAAATTTGTGAGGGAATAAAAGGTTTGACACCAAGTGGATTAAGGGTTTGTGGATCGGAAGGTTCTGAAATACTTATGAAAAGTGGTCGTTTTTGATGTGCTTTTGGCTAAAAATGCGTCTAAAAGTTTGAAACCAGAGATAAAATTGAGTTATTTAAAGTGTTTAACTCCTATGTCTCGCAATAAGCGTCCTTTTGAGACACAAATAGGCTAAAGGTTTGATACCATTATTTAGCCAATTCGTTTAGTTTAATAAATTGTATAAATATAGATAGTTATGTTGTTTTTTTTATGATTTATCGTGTGTTTTGAAAATAAAAAGTCGGAAGTAGATAAGGGTTAGTGTAAAAAACTGCTAAAATAGTAAAATTAGTATAAAAAATAAATACTTACACTGTTTTTCTTTATTTAAACATAAAAAAAAGTCGGAAGTGCTTTTCGTTATAAATTTCCCCAAAAGTACTATTAAGTTTTTTAATAGTATGGCAAAAAAAATGTACCTATAAAAAATAGTTATAGCTTGTTTTTTTTCTAAATCCCTCAAAACTGCCCAGAATCGCCCAAAACGGGGATTCTTGCCTGTTTTTCCATAAAACACCTCTCTTTAATTACAAAACATTATATGTATCACATTTTTCTCTTTTTTAAAATCTCACCTCGATGGTTTTCCTGATCAGCTTTCCTGATATTATCAGATTGTTTTAAACTTTTCTTTATTTTTTTTATTTCTTCATCAATGCTGCCTAACCGCTCTTCTGTTTGTATGGCGCGGTGAAAGGATTTTATATTAGCGGCCAGGGAATCTGAATATTCTGTTTTTGATTTTAATATTTTTACTGCCCTGGTTAACAGATCTGCAGTTTCGGGATCTTTATCATTATTTCCTTCCTTATTATATATAGGAGAGCTTTCAGCTGTACAACAAATTTTCTGTTCTGTTTTCCTTGTCATTTTTCCCTTACCAGTAAGCAACCATTCATAATTTATATTATAGCTATAAGATAAAGCAAGTAATAGAGTTTTATTTGGCAATGCTTTCCCATTTTCGACGTCAGATAGATAACCCTGTGATATACCAACGTTATTTGAAAAATCAACACCTGAAAGCGATAAATCTAAACGCAAAGATTTTATTCTTTCACAAATTTTTTTATTTCCTATCGATTTTTTTCTTGACATATTATCGTATGGCGATATAAGGTTTAATAAACGTTTAAATAAAAAGGAATTCAAATAGCAATGAGACCAGAAGAAATTCAAAGAGCAATAAAGAAGGCAGGGCTTTCACAGGGGCAGATAGCGCGAAAGATAAACAGATCTGAAATGTCTGTTTCTCAGGTAATACATAAAAAAATAATTTCGAATTTTATAATGCAAGCAGTGGCGGATTCTATCGACTGTCGGATTATTGATGTGTTCCCTGAGTATTTTTCAGGCCCAAAGTATCGGAAAACTTCTCAAACTGCTCTGGTACGAAGATAAACCTTAATTTTAAATAAGTCAATATTAAAAAAGGAGGCGGTATGGATGAACATTATGAACAGATGATCACAGAAGCGCACGAAAAAATTGGCACTGTGTTCCCGTGCGGGAATAAAACCGATCTGATGGGCTGCTTTACGTATGAGCCATCAATCTCAACGCTGATGTTCTGGTTTAATATTGCAGGGGAAAAGACAACACGCATAATAACTCGTAAGGTTATTGCAAAGGAGTAAAAATGATTAAGGTCTTGATATTTTTTAAAAACAGATGGCGGGTTTTTTGTGAGATAGAACCTGATGATGAATTTATAGAATATTATGTCGATAATTTTGTTTGTATATACCAGGAGGTTAATAATTGAAGCTTACAAAGCATTTTAAAGAAAGATGGGCGGAAAGGGTCGGCACTCCGCTGCCGACAGCAGCTGAAATAGAAAACATGATCTCACAGGCTGTCTGGCTGCAAAAAGGGAATGTATATTATTCCGCCAGGGGCTGGATACGTAAAGTGCCGGCTCTATACTGGCTTCCGGAGCATGATTTTGTATTAAAAATAGATAAAAAGGGGAGCCGTGCAATAACTGTGATCACGTCAAAAACAAGAAAGGAACAAGAAAGATGTTAATATTTGCAAATGCTGTTTGCGCTCTGTCAGACAGCCGGTTTTGGCTTATGCCGCTTTTATTATTCTGCTTTACGGTAATGCTCATCCTCACAGTAAAGGAAGATATAAAGGAATAAAAAAAATGACAAAAAGAACAAAACATATAATAACAGATCATGCCCACGCAGTAATTAAGCGAACATATCAGACAAGCACCGGCAATGGTGAAGTTAGAGATATGGCAAAAAGCCTGGGCCTGCCAAGGTGGAAAATCAGCAGATATGCTATTTTAAACGGATGGGTCGCAACGAATAAAAAAGAACCGAACTGGTCAAAAAAAGAACTGCGTATCCTGGAAAGTGCCGCACGGCATTGCCCTAAAGTAATTCAAGGAAAATTAAAAAAAGCCGGACACAGCAGATCTGAAACAGGTATAGTTTTAAAAAGAAAACGGATGCGCTTTTTAAAAAACCTAAACGGCCAAAGCGCCACAATGCTGGCCGGATGCTTTAATGCCGATGGTCATGTTATCACAAGGGCTATTCAGGAAGGCCGCCTAAAGGCAAAACGTCGCGGCACAAAACGTACGGCAAAGCAGGGTGGAGATAGTTATTTTATTAAAAATAAGGATGTTAAAAACTATATCATCGAAAATCTCAATGAAATAGATATTAGAAAAGTAGATAAATACTGGTTTGTAGATATTTTAACAAGTTGAAAAGGGGTCTGAGAAATAATGGAACGGGATATGAGTGAAGAATATAAAAAAAACATACCGGTATCGGTTAAAGATCAAAACCGTCTGGCCGAACTGGAAGTAATTGTTACAAAAAATTTCAAGGCATTTTACGAAGTAGGCTGCGCTCTGCGTGAGATTCGTGAAAAGCGGTATTACAGGCAGGCTCATAATACCTTTGAAGATTATTGCCGTGAGATGTGGGATATACTGGAACGATCCGCAAACTTCCAGATTAAAGCTGCGAATGTGGTTGATAATTTACAATTAAAGTTAGGTGAGGCTAATCACGGAACAATTGTTCCGGGATTAGGTTTATCTGAAAATTCAAATCAAACCATTCCACTCCCTGAAAATGAACATCAAGCCCGCATTCTGTCAAGAGTGCCCCCCGAAGATCAGCCAAGTGTGTGGGTCGAAGCGGTAAAGACTATCCCTGAAGGCGGGAAAATAACAGCCTCACACATTAAAAAAACAATGCGGGAGATGAACCTTGCATCCATGTCGGCAGTTAGAAAAGAAGTGACAGAAACAGATATGGGTAAAAAAGGCGATGATATTAAAGATGATCGTGTCAGTAAAAAGTTTAAGTCTTCATTTACAGATTTTTTTGATCAGGTGCAAAAGGAACGCCAGCACAACTGGCGATATACAGATAAAAAAGTAGTTTTGAGATTTCTTAAGGCCATCTATACAACTGTAAACTCAGAAATTTAAAAGGGATTGACCGATGATACACAATCTGGCCTCTAAAGAGATTGCAAAAGCATTAAATATTACAGATAGAGGTGCCCGTCTTCAGGCACAGCGCGAAAAGTGGATCTCCTCCCCCCAAAAAACACTGGGCGGATATAAGTATAAATATTTTTTTGCGGATCTCCCAAAACATATACAGCTGCAAGTTGCAAAACAGATATCCACCGGCAGCAGTCATTTAAAAAAAGAAAACGGGCTAACAGATTATGGCCAGCTGCCAGGAGCCAGAAAAAAAGAGGCCGAAGCCCGCCTGGAAATTCTTTGGGCGCGGGATGCCTTTATAAAAAATGCCGGGCTCACCTTAAAAAAAGGGAGTGAGGTGTTTTGTTCATCAATAAAAGCCGGCGCGATTGATATGCCAGGCTGGGTCTTATCGGCAATTACCAAAAAGAACAAAGTCTCCTTATCCTGGCCTACACTTAACAGATGGCAAAACGCTTATAATAAAAATGGTCTTGCCGGTCTTGCAGCGCAGTATACCAACGGCGGAAGGCCGTCCGTCATATTAGACGAGATGAAAAAGTTTGCTGTTAGTATGAAAATTGATCATCCCCACATAGGCAATTCAAAGATCATCGCAGGCCTGGAAGCCAGATTCCCGGAACAAAAGATTCCAACAAAGGCTATTATCCAAAGGTTCCTGTCAAAATGGATGAAAAAGAATAAAAGCCTGTTGGAATATATGGCAAATCCGGATCAATGGAAATCAAACCGGATGTTTGCAGCCGGGAGTATGTCAGAGAATATCGTGCGGCTCAATCAATTATGGGAAATGGACTCAACCCCAACGGACGTGATGCTTGCAGACGGCAGGTATAATATTACAGGTGTTATAGATATATTCTCTCGCAGACTAAAGCTTCTTATCTCTCCCACATCAAGATCATCCGCAATAGCAGCGCTTATCAGGCAGGCTATCGTAGACTGGGGCGTCCCTGAAATAATAAGAACTGATAACGGCAAAGATTATGTTGCAAAACATATTTTGCGCGTATTAGACAGCCTGGAGATTGACCAGGATCTTTGCGATCCCTTTTCGCCCGAGCAAAAACCTTTTGTAGAGCGCGCCCTGGGAACCTTTTCCCACGATATAGTTGAACTGCTTCCGGGTTATGTCGGCCACAACGTTGCTGACCGTAAAGCTATTGAGGCAAGGCGGTCGTTTTCCCAGCGCCTGATGAAACAGGGCGCCGACCCTTTAAATGTCAATATGACAGCAAGTGAGTTCCAGGATATCTGCAACCGCTGGGTTGACGCCATATACCATTACAATCCTCATTCCGGACTTAACGGCAAAACCCCGGAACAGACAGCAAGGGAATGGACGGAACCTGTCAGAAAAATCAAAAACGAACGGGCACTTGACATTCTGCTTTCCCCTGCTCCGGCAGGTGACAGTTTTAGAATAATCGGCAAAAAAGGCGTTAAGGTCTCCGGCGGCGAATATATCGCGCCGGAAATGGCAGGATATGAAGGCCAGCGCGTTAAAGTGCTGCTTGATGCAGCTGATCTCGGCGGTGTATATGTCTATACCGAATCAGGAGAATTTCTTTGCCGTGCAATAGATCCGGAAAGAGCCGGCATAAGCAGAAAAGACTTAGCCTATATGGTAAATAAAGCACAAAAAAAGGTGATGACCGACGGCAGAAAAGAGCTTAAAAAGCTGGCTAAAAAGACAGAAACAAAACTTATCCATCGTGAAATACTCCACCACCGTGAAAAACAGATAGCAAATATCAGCGGGTTTCCAAAAAGACAAACAGAATATAATACAGACGCAATAGAAGAGGCCGTAAGGGCTGTTGAAGATGAAAGGGAAAAAGCCTCAGCGCCTGTTCCTGTAAAAATTACGCCAGAACAGGAAAAAGCAGCAGATGAGATAATAAACATATCATCGCGCAAACAACTTCCCGCAAACGATTGGGAAAAATACGAGATGATAGAGTCGGATCTGGCGGCAGGCGTTGATGTGCCGGATAGTGACCTGGCATGGATGAAGCGTTATGAAATGTGGCTTGAAACAGGTAAAAGCAGTTCAAATCAATATTAAAAAAGGAGGTTTATTTATATGAGGCATAAAATGGCAATGACCAAAAATGTAAAACGATTCCTTGCAGCGGTGCGCGATCTTCAAAACCGCTCGTTGGGCACAGAAGGGATGGGTTTACTATGGGGTCTGCCAGGAGAAGGAAAATCAACCACCATAGCATATGCTGTAAATATGCTTGACGGCGTGTTTATGCGGGCAAACACATGCTGGAGTGTTACCAGCATGCTCTCGGATATAATGACGGAGTTAGGCCTCTCGCCAATGTACCGCAAATCGCCAATGATAAAAGCTATTGTAGAAAAGCTTATGCTCAGGCCAAGACCTGTGTTTATTGATGAGTCTGACTATCTTTTTCGTCAGGCCGAAATGGTGGATGTGCTGCGTGACATATACGATCTTACCGGTTCGCCTGTAATTCTTATCGGTATGGAAGAGATGGCGCGTAAAATTCAGACCAGGGGGAAATTTGCCCGGCGCATTACCCAGTGGATAGAATTTGCCGGGATTGACGCAGCAGATGCCAGAACCCTTGCGGACACTGTGTGTGAAGTAAACATAAGTGATGGCCTCCTTGAATTCGTACGATCCGAAGCAAACGCAAATATAGGCCGCATGACAACAGCCATGTCAAAAATTGAATCTTTCGGCCGGACAAACCAGCTCATCAGCGTAACCAGATCCGACTGGGGAGATCGGACACTGTTTTATGATCAGCCTAATTTTAAAGGCAGGTTAAGGAACAGAAATGGCCGGTAAAAAAGGGAGAAAACGTTTGTCAAGCGCAAGGGCTGCAAGGCGAAAGATATGGCAAAGTATGCGGATTATGCGCAGGTTTACGATGGCAGATCTCTGCCGCACATCCGGGGCACAAATAAGTAACGTCTCAAAATTTATTTTTCTGCTTAAAAAACACGGGTACATATCGCCTTTCGGGCAGTATACCCGCGGAAGAGCAGGGAGTTATAAATCTTACCGGCTCATAAAAGATACAGGTCCAGAACATCCTGTATTATGCAATAAATGCGGCAACCCATTATCACATAAATGTGAAAAAACAATTAAAGGTAAAGGAGAAAATTAATAATGGCGCTTAAAGATAAAAAAGGAAGATGGATAGATTCAAAAGGAGACGCAATCCCTGTAAAATATATTGACCCAATCGAAAAAAAAAGAGATCAGCTGGTAGAATCTCTAATCCTCAAAGCACAAAAACTTAATAAACAGATCATAAAATTTAAAAAAGACAGCCTGGCAGAGATCGAAAAATATATCAGGGACACAGAAAAAAAATACGGCATTAAAGTGCAGACAAAAGAAGGAAACAAGATATTGTCCTCTTTTTCAAACACAGAAAAAATAATGGTAAAGGTGAATAAATGCATGGATTTTGACGATCGCCTTGCACTTGCCAAAGCTCTGATCGATGAATGTATAAAAAGATGGTCCAAAGGGTCTGATGATAAAATAAAACTTCTAATCGAAGATGCTTTCAGGGTCGATAAACAGGGCAATATCGACAAAGAGCGCATCCTTTCACTTAGAAAAATCAAGATAAAAAGTAAAGACTGGCAAAAAGCAATGGAAATCATTGCAGACAGTATAAGAGTTGTTGGTAAACGGACATACATTATTTTCATGACGAAAAACGATAAGGAGATATGGGAAAGCATCGCCCTTGATATCGCCAGATGTTAAACCTGTAGAGACGCAAGCTTTTGCGTCTCTACCATTATACAAGAAAAAAATAATTGAGGACAGAAATGAAATTACCGGAAATAGGAGACAATATAACAGTTGAACGCGGCATCCAGTTATGCGAACATTTCGGCTATCAACATCTGGCAGGCAGGCTAAAGGAAAATCCTGATAATTATAAAGACTGGATTTTTGACGGAGCATCCATGGTGCCTGACAAGCTTTTTTCCAAACTGTTGCGCATCCCTAATTTAACCCAAATTGCATTAAAGCATGATTTAAAATATGCATACGGTGAAAAGGGCAATGAAACAGAAAGGCTGCGCGCTGATTTAGAATTTACGCTGGATATCCTTAACGATGGAGCCTCACCTGCCATGGCGAAACTTATTCTGGCAGTAGTCGATAACGGTGGTGCAGAAAAACTGAGCACCTCTTATTCTTGGGCGTATGCACACATATAAACAGGAACTTTAACAAAATAAATACAGGGGAAAAATATGCAAACCGATAAAAAACAATCACGCAGAGACGCAAAATATTGCGTCTCTGCGTCCAAGGTCTATGCCAGGCAAAACAGGATAATACATAAAGCCTTTATGCACTTATCTCTTCCATACAGCGAGAATAAAACATACTGGACTGGCGTACTGTCAGACATCACAACCAGAATAACAACCGGCCTGTCGGATATGACACTCTTTGAGCGCCATAAACTAATCACACATTTAAAACAAAAAAAAGCAGCATCATCAAACCCGTACATACCGGAAAGCTTTACAAACTGGAAAACCAATAACCCTGATATATTTGCAGAGATAAAAACAAACCCCAGGCGGGGCTTTCCAGGCCGGCCGGATCCCAAAAACTTTATAGATCCGGATAAAGGCAAAATGCTTACTAAAATCGAAGCCCTGCTTGCAGAGGCAAAAAGGCCATGGGCATATGTTCACAAAATGTCAAAACATATGGCAAAAGTAGAACGCATCGAATGGTGCAGCCCAAAACAGATACATGATATTGTCTCCGCCCTGGTGATTGATGCAAAACGGCATGGAAGGAAAGTAAATAGGATAACAGATTAAAATGAAAAGCCCATGTGTCGGATGCGTATTTGAGGCAGAAGACAAAAACAGAAAAACATGCACAGACTGTTCAAAACGGCTGCAATACATAGCAAAAATAGAGAATAACCCTGAAGCTTTTTTTAGACAAAAGCCATTAGCACACAATGTGCAAAAACAAAAAGAGAATAAAATAATGACAGAAGAAAAAACCAGAATCTGCTGCAGGTGCAAAGAGGAAAAACCTCTTACCTCTGAATTTTTCCACAAAAAATTAAAAGATAAAGAAGGTTTTAATACCATATGCTCAAGCTGCAGATCAATCTATCGCAAAGAGCATGAAGCCAGCAAAAAAAACAACCTGAAAATCATTGACAATATCAACCCTGCTACAAACGAAAGAAATATCCTTAATCTTGATTTTTCGGAACATCCTGAACTTTTCAATAAAATCAGGGAAATAGCAAAAGAAGAATTCAGGCCCATGGAAAATCAGGTTTTATACTGGATCAATAAAAACCTTCAGATTAAGGAGGCTGCACCATTAAACTGATCTGCCCCTCATGCGCGGCCATCCACAGCGCAGAAAGCTTTCAAAACGATTCAGACGCAAGACAGTGCCTGGAAATAATAGCCAGACTGCCCCGCGGCATATCAGAGCACTGTCTTGGATATCTCTCTCTCTTCCGCCCTTCATCCGGCCGGGGATTAAGATGGAAAACAGCAAAAAAACTACTCACAGAACTAATAAGCATGATAACACCAGGGCATATACAGACAGAACGCAACCCATCCAGACCGGCGCCGCCGGCAGTATGGGCAGCATCATTAATACAGATAACAGAAAATCCTCCCCGGCGCCTCCCGTTAAAATCACATGGCTATCTTAAAACAATAGCCTATGATCTTGCAGACACACAGGATAAAGAAAATGAAAAAACAAAAAACCGGCACCAGCGCGGCGGATCATTTCAAAAACCGGAGACATCAGAGCCGCAGAGAATAAGCTCTGTCAGGCTAAAAGAACTGATTAAAAAAAATTATAAAAACAGACCAAAAAAACCTTGACGTCTTTCTCTTGGGGTTTTGCAAATAAAGGTGAAAAAATTCTATCGCAGAAACTCCACAATCATGGGTGGGTGACGATGTTATCTGTAGACTTACACCTGGTGGAAAAGCAAAAATATAACAGACTCATGCAGCCGACCAGCAAACTGCGCTGGCTGGCTGATTAAGACGTTA
>CAZNFB010000087.1:0-10027 GCA_964572105.1 uncultured Desulfobacteraceae bacterium | reverse complement strand
CAGAATCGCTTTCAAATAAAAGAGAATGATAAATTAATGGCCTATTACAGGGAATATAAAATAGGGAGGCTTGATAAAGATCAGGCTGATCATAAAAATATGAGCCCCCCCCATGCATTACTTTTATGCGATACATATGAGGATAAAAACGGAATCGAAATTTCAGCAAGACTCGTTGATATTAAAACATCTGAAATTATTTCTGTTAAAAACGTGAAAAGCCTTGATGTTTATACAGAATCAAAAGATCATGATTCTTTAAAAAAAATGGCCCAAAGGCTGTCTGACAAATTGGTTCGTGAGTTTCCTTTATTAAATGGGAATTTGACCCTGAAAAATAAAAAAACTTTTATAGCCGATTTTGCTCAATCTGACAAACATGACGAAATAAAAGGGTGCGTCTCGGCCGGCAAAATAAGGGTTGGGTGGCCTCTTGTTATATACAGAAAAACAGAACTTTTATCTAATACTGTTATAGAGACTTCATGGGGGTCCGAAGCCAGGGTTATAGGGTCCGCAAATGTAGATGGTCTGATAAATAAGAATGGAAAATGTATGTGCGGTTCGATAAAATATTTAAAACAGGATACTTCTCCATGGGTGATAAAAACAGGTGATATGGTAATAACACAATGATAAGACTCACACCTTCAGAGGAGTATGAGCTTTTTCGTGAAGTGATTGTTTTAAACAAAAAAGAGAGACTTGTTCAGCAATACTGGAATCTTGTTTATTATATTGTCAGCAAAACACTGTTATGTTTAACATTATTATAGGGCATGATAAAAAAAAACAGCCCTCTGTGGAACTCTTAAGGCTCCTTAATGAACAGGACAGGGTTAAGCAAAAAGAGATATATGAACTTATAAATAAAATCGAAGGGAAGCTTTCCGGTTTAAGCCCAAAATCAATTCCATCGGATCAATGGACATCTGATTCCTTGACAATGGTCATAGACTATGATGCATATGCAGATATGCTGAATAAAGGACGCGAGGGCATAATTTTTTCTGTTATCCAAAGTCGGATTATCGACTCCACCCGAATAAAATGCCTTGAGAGAAAAAGCTTTGCCTCCATTCTTCGAGAAACAGATTTGTCTTTATCCAGGCTAGTCCCTGTGGATAAAAGGTCGCCACCCAGGTTGCTGGTTCCACGTTATTTTCTCTTTTTATCTGTTAATGATATTGACGATGATGGCAGGGCTATAATTATTATGCGCCTGACAGATAAAAAAAGGACAATTATTGATGTGTGGCATGAAATGCTGGAAAAAGATATCCCCATTATAGACCAGGCAGATGAATTCTGTAAAAATCTTCTTGAAAAACTGAATTCTCTGGAAACAGAAAAGCCTCTACGGGGAATAATAACAGAAGCTGATAACCATGAGGCAGTGATGAATATTGGAACAGATGCAGGTGTTGAACCCGGGCAAAGATTCAGAATAATCGGTAGAGACACAATTGTCAAAGTGGTTGTTGCAAAAAGTAAATACAGCATCATAGATATTGTTGACGGAAACGACACTGCTATTGTAAAGGGTTTGAAAACAGAAGCGATTTAAAGACCTTCTGATAACTATTCCGTTGATATAGTACCTTTCAACGTTTTTATGGTCAAGACTTGGCATTGATTGAAAAATTATATGAAAAAATTATTTTTGGCTTTATTCTTGATATGGGTAATAGCCTCACCCTGGACAGGTGTATATGCAGATGATTTTTTTAATTATCCCATGTTCGGCTCTACCCCCAATCCGGTTGGATCAGGGGCCAGAGCAATTGGTATGGGAGGTGCGTTTATAGCGGTGGCCGATGACGCAACTGCAGCTTCCTGGAATCCTGGAGGTCTTATTCAGCTCCTGGAACCGGAGATATCTGTGGTGGGAAATCTATATGAAAGAACAGATAATATAGAGTTGGGGGATTCACCTGTTAGTAATGGAGAGGAAAATGTTTACAAAGAGAACTCAAATTATCTAAGCATGACCTGGCCTTTTCATCTTTTAAATCGCAACATGGTAGTTTCCCTTAGTTATCAGAGGCTTTACGATTTTACGCGGGAATGGGATTTTCCTGTTAGATCACAAGACCTGACAGGATCGATGCTTATGACATTAAACGCTGAAGAAAGTTTTAAGGAAACAGGAAGCCTTTCTGCCATTTGAATAGCCTATTGCATCCAGATTGCAAAGCAGCTTTCCATGGGAATTACTTTTAATGTCTGGGGTGATAATTTTTTAGATAATCGTTGGGAAAAAAATATAATATCAATGGGTTAGTTGGCATGGATTCTCTGTATCCCTTTCCTGTTAATCTGGGTGAATACTCGCTGCAGCACAGTCTTGTTGATACATATCAGTTTGACGGGTTTAATCTTAATATAGGGATGTTATGGCGCACACCAGACAACAGGTTGTCGGTGGGTATTGTTTTTAAATCCCCTTTTACAGGGGACATTAAACATAAAACCGTTGAAGAGACAAGCTTTGACGGCTTTTTTGAAAACAAAAGCCGCAAGTATAATGAAAAACTTGATATGCCGGCCTCCTATGGACTAGGTATATTGTATAAGTTTACAGATTCCTTAAAAATGGCAGTAGATATATATCATACAAAATGGGAAGACTTTATATATAAAGAATCAAACGGAAATAGAATATCCCCCATAACAGGTGAACCGGCAAATAAATCACACATTAAGTCGACAACCCAGGTTCATATAGGGATGGAGTATCTTTTTAAAAACAGTAAATTATACCATGTTATCCAGTGAGAATCGGAGCGTTTTACGATCCCGAACCGGGCAAAGGGCATCCGGGCGATATCTACGGAGTAAGTGCGGGAACAGGGTTTACGTTTCAAAGGTATGTATTCGACATAGCTTATCAGTATCGCTTTGGCAATGATATTAATTCGTCCATGGGGGAGAATGACTCCCTTGATATTGACGAACATCAGCTATATGGATCCATGATAATCTATTTTGATTTATAATTTTTTTTAAGAATAAAAGGGCTTAGTTTTAATTTCGGCCATACACTCAGTGTTGATATCGAATGGCCGATGTTATGACCAGCCTGAAAAAAAGGAGGACACCATGTCATTGGGATTTATAACAGGCAGGGTAGCCGCAGATGTCTCAATAACAAAAATAGGAGCTTGTGGATACGAATGGTACTGATTATGTGATCCAGTTGCTTCCTGGCGCCCCTGATTGGTATTTCAGGCCACTTTCTCAGGGTTATTTTACAATCTATGTTCAATATCAAAAAGCCGGAGTTCCAAATATAAAAGAAAAAGTCACAGCGGTTTTTAAATGGAGGTTATCGTAAGTCGATTTTTTGGATTTATAATTCAATAGGCTGGATTATAGTGTCGAGGCTTAGGGCTCGCACAAAATAACTTTACATTTTAAGAATCGATGCCTCAATTTTTTTATTTTTCTCATACTGCCTTGCAAGAAAATATTGTTTTTTTCGTATTACTCTAACAAGAAGATGAAAAAGATAATAATAAATCATCATTATCATATTAGGCAGTTTGTGAGGAAAAAATGAAATATCTTTCAAAAATTATCCCTGGGTTACTCGCGGTTTTATTTTTAATTGTCACTCTGTTTCCTGTCATGAGCTATGTATATCAGGTATATCATTTTGCTTTTGAGCCATTTGGCCTGTTTATTTTCGGGATAAGTTTATTAAGCATAGCTGGAATCGGAAGAAAATGCGTATGCTATTATAACGGGAAAAAAGCAGGAAGTATATAACGGGGAAAAGCAGGAAGTATTGAGGTTTTGCATCAGAAATTGTAGTCCTTTCAGGGAAGGAATCTTTTTATTGAATTTCCTCCCTGAAGTTGAACATGTTTCCTGGTGGACACTGATTAATACATGTTTTCTATACGTAATTTGCCTTTTGACATGGCCTCTTTATTATCAGCTAATATTTTATCTATTTTGTCATCGGAATATTGTAAGTGGTCTTTTAATATTTCCATGGTATTTTCGCCTAAATCAGGGGGCTGGTCAGGGGTTCCTTCAAATTCATCGGGGATTCTGAATATCGATTTTAATGTTCGATATTTTTCTCCGTTAATTTCCATTTCGCAGATCATATTGTTATGTATTATTTGCGGATCTTTAGATAATTGTTCATAGCTCTTGACGTGACCGCAGGCTATATCATTGTTATCACGCAGTAATTCAATCCATTGATCGGTTGTTTTTGCAAGCAGCGCCTTTTCAAAATAAGTTTCAAACTCTTGTCTGTTCGTTTTTCTCGCCTCATGAGTCTTAAATTTTGAATCTTCAAACATCCATTCAAGCCCCACTAATTTGATTATTAAATCGGTGTCAGCCGGCCCTATGGTCATAAAACCACCTTTTGTAGTATAAATTCCATATGGGAATACAAGCCTGTGCCGTTTACCCTGGAGACCCGGTTCTTCTCCTGTCATTAAATAAGTTTGAATGAAAAGCTGCTGGTAAAGCAATAAGGAATCGAGTAGATTAGGCTCAAGTTTGATCCCTCTGCCTGTTTTGTCACGCCTGAATAAAGCTGCAAGTATCATAAAAGCACTAAGAATGCCACCTGATATATCGGCCATTGGAATCCCGCCTGGAATAATAGGTGTCTGGCCTGGTTCACCGGAAAGACTTAATATGCCACTTTCCCCACAGGCAATAATGTCATAGGATGGATATCCGGAGCAGGGTCCGGATTCTCCATAGCCTGACAGGTTGCAGCGAATAATTCCCGGATTTATTTTTTTAAGGGTTTCAAAATCTGTTTTTTGTCTTTGTACTACACCGGCACGGTAATTTGAGACAACAACATCAGATATTTTAGCAAGGTCATAAAAAGCTTCTAATCCTGATTCGCTTTGAATATCGAGTATTACACTTTTTTTATTGCGGCTTACAGAGGTAAAATAATAAGATGAAGGAGAAATTTTTGCCTCTCCCATTCTAAGCAGATCTCCAGATGGTGGTTCAATCTTAATAATTTCTGCACCAAGATCACCCAGCAGCATAGTTCCAAAGGGTCCTGCAAGGGCTTGAGTTAAATCTAATATCCGGACACCGCTTAAAAGTCCTTTGGTGATTGTCATTTATACTCCTTAAAACTACTTTCTAAATTGTGGCGGTCTATATTTAGCTGATATCAGCAGTGTTCGGTTAAACTCCCCGTATTTTTTCTTGCAATTTCCTATCCGGACACTACTGCATTGATATGCATCGCTCCAAGTATAATCTGATGGGTTTTTTAAAAAAAACTCTTTTAAATACGCTCAAACAGTTTCAAAGTTTCAACCAGATTATCTCCCCAGGTTATCTCCTCAAATTATCTCCAAAGTCTGTTTGTAATCAGTGCAGTTGAATAACTAAAAGTTACTTTAGTTTAACATAAACTAATGATTATATTTTAAATAAAGAGCGGATGCAATAAAAATATTGTTACATGATTATCGTCCGCTTCGAGTTACGCTTTTAATCCGAATATTTAAAATTATACCTAACTCCCTATAAAAACTCAAAAAAATTTCCTTCTTCCCCAGGGTACTAAATAACCTATTCTGGGAACATGAATTAATGGCTTACGTATGGTTGGAATCTTTTCTTGATATATGTTATAAATTACATATTTTTGTAGAAATAGTTCATGTTAGTGATCTTGCTGTAAATGATCTGTATGCTATAATTGCTTGAAATAAAAGGTGTTTTTTAAAAAAAAATGTAATGGTCTGTTTTTTGCTACTCTATTAGTGTTAGTATATTTTTTTACGACTATTTTACTGTTATCCTATATTGATTTTCGGTTTTTGAAGGAAGTTATATGAAAAAACAAATAAATGATACTTGTCAGTCCCTTGGAGATATCTGGATAATCTCCAAGGGACAATATGTTGAGCCTTTTTTGCCAGAATTCAAGGAGAGAAATATCCAGGGGCCAATTGTGGAGTATAAAATCTCTGAATTAGCCAGGTACATGCTTAATCCAAACCAGATCGAAATTAAAAAAAAACTTATCGGGTGTAAAATAAGTTTTAAAAAATCGAAGTTTTCCCGTTTTAGAGATGCACTTGGACGGTTTTTACCAAGGGGGCTGAAGAAATTTGTTGCTTTGGAGACTGTTAAACAAGAGACTCTTTTCTCAGATGCTCAAAATAATATTCCTGTGCCGGATGATGAAAATCTTGCTTCCCATGTAAAAAAAATTAAGGATATATTACGCGGGTATGACTTCCCAATAACCAGGCTCTCCCAGATAGATATTAATACCATCTCTGACATCACTGGAATTTGCGATGACCATGGAGGGAACACTTCTTTTTTACGACTTCATGGGGATATAGAGGAGAAAAGAAAATATATTTATAAGTTTCTCTTAAAAGATGTCGGCGTATTTATTCCCAGTGCTTATATGGCAAAGGGACTTTTTGAAATGCGGGGCTTTGATTTTCAATCCATTGATCCTGAAAAATATTTTAGATTAATAAAAATCAAGGATAATCATGGTGTAAGATATTGTGTTATCGGTTCAAATAACATGATTGATTTTTGGGTTGTTGATAATAATCTCATGAAAAGTCTACATATTTTTGAGCAGTCTGTTCAAGCTGATTACAGGCTTAAAAGAGCTTTGGAGCAATGCGTGGCAGGGGAAACCAGGCCTTTGAAATTATTTTTTAATAATCAACTCGAAATAAATTATTCAAAAACTAATATTCCCCGGGCATATAAACAGATTCTTAGTAATCACCCCATTAAGTCGGAGGAAAAGAATAAAGTTGTAGCATCCTTGCTGCAATTTCAGTTTGGAATAGCTTTTAATTCTATATCAAAAGCAGGTGCAGGTGATAAGGAGCTTTGTACCAACATTTCTGTTATGCATAATATTAAAGCACTGGAACAGATAAAGAATGATTTACCCTGGTTATATTCTAAAATCGAAAAAAATGTCTGTTCTTCCGAGGCTGGAAGATTTTATTTGTTAGATTCCATAAAAGGATACCATAATGGATAGTGTTTATAATAAAAATGACTATGAATCTATAAAAGAGATGCTTAAATATCCGGAAGCCCTTAATGGCATGCTCGATTTTTTTGAGGATACCTCTCAAATTAATCTGCCGGATGATCCCATTGAGAAAGTAATATTTCAGGACAAGGCAAAGGCGGGAATTAGAAAGATAGCCCAGAATAAAGGGCATATGCTGATGGTGGGGCGACCCGGAACAGGCAAATCAATGCTTGCAGATATGTTTAATAAGGTTCTGGATAAGTCATTGGGAGATTTTTTACGCCCGGATAAGGTGATTTTAACCTACCCGGGTAAGGATAGCAATCACATTAGATTTACATATGAAAAATCTGATATTGCTGATGAATTGTTGTCCAATTTGCATAAAACAGTGGAAAATGTTCAAAAAAGAACAGTCGGTTTCAGCCTTTCAGAACAAATTAAGCCTGTTAACAAAGTTAAAAAATGGCTTTTATTTATTACAGTGATAAGTATTGTGGCGGGATTTTTTTTCCCATCTGCATTTATTATAACAGGTCTTGCCGGTATTGGTGCAATCTTTATGTTTATGCAGGAAAATAATCATAAAGTGCAGGAAAAAATTCAGGGAGCATCCCAATTAGCAGGGAGAAATACAATCAAACAATTAAATGATATGATTCCTGAAGTTTTATACGACCCAAGAAAAGATAATGGGCTTATGACCAGGGTCTCTGAGCCTGATGCCAGAAAAATGAAGGGTGGTTTCAGGCATGATCCCTATCAATCGGGAAATTTGCAAACTCCTGCGCATAAAAGAGCATATTTGGGGGCACATGCAAAATCTCCTATTATTTATATTGACGAATTAAAAACTCTGGTAAAATCGGGTTATATGCCAGACCTTCTCGAGATTATGCAAAATAAAGAATTTATTCTTGAAGGAGGTATGAATTCAGGGAGTGGGGCTGCCGACAGATCTGAAAATTCATTACACGCAAATAATATTATAATTGCCAGTTGTAACCATGATACATTGAGATATCTTCAGGATGAAGGGGACGGGGCATTTTTAAGCCGGATAGAAGATAGAGGCGAAATTGTTCAGCTGGACAGTTCAGTCCCTGAAAATAAAAGTAATATCAGACAAGTGGTTCAGTATGTAAAGCAGGAAGTACTCAATTTTGGGAAGGAACTACAGGATACGTGGGGGGGAGTTTTTGAAAAAGAAGGCCATGAGGGTGTAAGAAAAAGAAGTGAATATATTTTTGGAAAAAGTCTGCCGGAAAATTACCAGCTCCGTGAAAGAGAGTTTTCTAAAAAAGCGGTTATGGAGATAATAAAAGAACTTCGATCCAGAAGTTCAGATAAAAAAATGAGCAGCATACTAAGGCCCATAAATGGTATTATAAAAACAACTGAATTTGAGGCAATACTCGATAATTCTGAATTAGTCCAGGCCAGACATGTAAAAAGTGCCCTTAAAAAACACTTAAGCCTTGAGGGTGCTGCGCATAAAGAACTTTTTGAATATAAAAAGAATTTAAAAAAGTATATAAGTTCAATGACCGATTCCATAGGGTATGTTGTTGGTCTTGCTGTGATCAATTCGAAAACAAGCGGTCAAATGTATGGTCAGCCACTCCCCATACGCTGTCAGATTACAACCGGAGGTTCGGACAGGATTATCGCTTCAGGTAAGATAGGTGATATTGCAAAGGGTGCAGCTGAAAATGTAAGAGCTTCAATTAAAAAGGTATTTAATAAAACAGGCGTACCTTATTCAGGGTATGAAATGCATATTGAGTATATTCAGGCCCACGGAGGTGTGGAAGGGGACAGTGCATCTGTTGCCATGGATGTAGGCCTTATTTCAGATTATATACGGGAACCTGTTAATCAGAAATATGGCGTTACCGGTTCTTTAACAGGTAATATAATCCTGGCAGTGGGGGGCGTAACAGAAAAAATTAAATCAATAATGGACCCTGAGCTTGGCATGGAAGGAGCATGTGTCCCCTGGCAGAATAAGCAGGATGTGGAGCCCCTTCTTGTGAATTCAGACTTTGAATATATTCAAAATAATGAAATTCCTGGAGTAAGAATATACAGGGATATAAAAAAACAAAAGTTCTTTGATATTTTCTTTTGTAAAACCAAGTATAATGCTTACAAAATTTTAATGGGGCTTGATAAAAAAGAGGTTGAAGAAAAAATAGCAGCAAGAAGCAGAGAAGATCATGAAACAAAAATGGAGCTTAAATAGGGTAGGGTGCGAAATGCCGGTTGCCAGTTTTTTACGCGTAACTTCGCAAATTGAAATACAAAAAATTATAGTTCGTTATCATCATTTGCTGAGGAATTACGGTCAAACTGGTTGAATAAAGATGCCGAATTTTTGATGTTAAAAGTAGTGGTTTTTTTCTGATTATTATTGTCAATGGTGTTAAAAATAAAATCACTCTGTTTTGTATTTACCAAACTAACCTGTTCTTTAATTTTTTTTTGTTCGTCATTTATACTTTCACTTTCAGGGTTAAAGCTGGAAATTCTTTTGCTGATATCGTGTGTGACTTTTTCAATAATTGATCTGCGTTTTCCATCAGCGGAGATATTGACCTTATCATGGGCTGAATTGCTGGTTTGGGGTTTGTTTGATGGATTATTAGCCTTGTTGTTTTGCCTGAGCTGTCTTGCGTAAACATTCAGGACATTATGCATTTGATGTGTTGGTATATACATATGAACCTTCCAACTATAGACCGTCACATAAATGATTTTACTACGTTATCTGACAATCTATATCAAATATTCAAGGTTTGAATATAAGGTCTGGTTGTTAAAATATTTTTTGAGCGTAAATTTAAAAATTTATATTTTAAAGCTTTTATTCGGGTACTGTATTATAAGATCGGCAAGTATTATTATAACTTTAAACAAAATGCAGGGGTTTCTAAAGATTAATTGTAACTATTCAGCTAAGGAACGGAGATGAAATAAGTTGAGCAGAAATAGCGCAGG
>CAZNFB010000086.1:0-10055 GCA_964572105.1 uncultured Desulfobacteraceae bacterium | reverse complement strand
ATTATTTATATATTTGCCGGCAATGCAAAAGGCAGAAACAGTTGCAGTATATTCAATAAGTTCTGGAATGGAAATTTTATTATTGAAGCTGCCGAGATGGGGACCTGTGTAGACGGTTATATCCCTTACACCTTTTTTGATTTGGGATATCTCTTTTGGCGAATGTCCTGTATGGGTCAGGTAGTTGTTGAATTCATTATCCGTCATCTCTTTTTGATCGGTGGATCTTAAAAATTCCTCCATGTATGAATCCACCCCCATCTCCTCGATTATCCGGTTTGTGAGGGCTGGTATGTCAAAGGGGACGTCACCCTGGAAATTGTTTCCTGTAAAAGATTGATAATACATGAGAAATATTTTTTCAAGAAGCTTTTTCAGCAAGGGTTCGTTAAAAAGATCTCTGGTATCCACCGGTTCTCCTGTATTAGTAAAACCTGATCTTTTAAAGTCCTTATTTCGAAAGTAGCTTCCTGTAATTAAAATAAGGCTTAATATGTGATTGCCGATATGCTGATAAAGTTTTCTGGGAGATTTTTCAAGGGGAGCAAAGTGCTCAAAATCTCTTAATCCTGTTAAGCCTATATTTGGATATCGGCAGGAGTGAAGCCAGCGGTCCAGACGTCCTCCTCTTTGCCATTGATAAATTCCAAGGTCTCGCCTCCTGTTTTGCTGTACACGGTTGTGAAACAGGGGGATGGGCGCTGTATGAATTATGCCCAGAGCTGCAAGTTTTCCGAGGAGCCAGGTATTTCGTAGCAGGATTTCTTCAAATGCTTGTTCTGAAATGGGATTTTTTTCATCGTGATGATTTGGATAAATAAAATAATCCCCATGGACTTTAAATGCTATTGCATAATGTTGCGGATGGATTGCGAGTTCTTCAGGGATGCCCGGGGGCAATTTTTTTAATCTAAACAGATAGTTTTTGCCTATATTTATTGGTTCGGGAATTTCGAATCTAATGGTAAATTTTCCGGCGGTCTCATGGAGGTTTTTCATCCAGACAGCCTCTTTGATAAGGGATAAGGGTGAATCCTCTGTGCGCAGAAGTTTGACAACAAGGAGGGAGTCCTTTTCAATGGATTTTATCAGGCTTCTCCCGATCCATTTTATATCCTTTTCGGTTTCATGGAATGTTTTTTTGTAGAGATTTTCTATCCCAAGGAGAGGTGCATCAGAAAATTCATCACTGTCTGTTATGGAGCAATCTATCTGGCTGGTTATGTTTAGCTTTATAGAGCCCAGGGCTTCTGCTGCTGCTTTGTGGCGTTTACATGCTGAAGTTTTGATAATTTGTTTGAGTGCTTCAAATGAATTTTCAGCCAGTTCCGGGTTGTCTGTTTTAACCAGTATGGAGCAAATGGCGTCCGCGGCTTTTTTATATAAAAAGAAAATTTGTTTTTCAGAAGAGTGTTTTGAGCTTTCCAGGATACTTTTTAAAACTTCTATGGCTTCAAAAGTAATAACTTCAGGAGATGTTTTTATTATATATTGCAGATTTGAAACAGCCATATACGTGGCAATAAAATCTGGATTGTCAAACAAAATGGTTCTGATGGTATCAGACAGTTCTTCTTTGAGATCTTGCATTAATTATGTCTCGGCATTTTTTTTGTAATTTATTGAAAATTTACTGATTGTTTTAATCAGACACATACCTGTTGCGTCTCTTAAATCAGTGACACTGAATAGTTACTATTTTTACAGGCTTTTACCTGAAAGTTCAGGTCGGAGAATTCTTATTTGCATAAGGATTTAATAGGCCACTTTCATTAAAAATAATCCCTTTGCAGGTGCGGTGATTCCGGCCATGGAGCGGTTCTTTGATAAAAGTATTGTTTTAAAATCGTCTGGTGTTATCCTTTCCCGTCCTACATCTACAAGGGTCCCCACAATATTACGCACCATGTATTTTAAAAAAGCGTTTGCTTCAATATTAAAAGTCAGAAAACCATCTTTATTTTTTTTAAAATGGATATTTGAAATTGTTCTTGTACTGGTCGGTCTTGGACTTCCCGATCCTTCAAAGGCTTTAAAGTCATGGGTTCCTGATAAATGCTCAGCTGCATAAGACATGGCGTTAATATCGAGTTTTTTTCGTATAAACCAGGAATATCTGCTGAATATGGCTGAAGGCAGGGGTCGATTCAATATCCAATACCTGTAGGCTTTACTTTTTGCATCAAACCTTGCATGAAATTTTTCATCGGTTCCTGTACATTCTTTTATTACAATATCCTCATTAATGAGGCTGTTAATTCCCCTTTGGAATGCATCCTGGGGAATTTTGGCTTTGCATGAGAAATTTGCCACCTGGCCCAGAGCATGAACTCCGGCATCTGTTCTCCCTGAACCTGAAATGGTAATTTTTTCACCGGTCATGGTCATGATCGCCCTTTCAATTTCTCCTTGAATTGTCCGATCTTTTTTTTGACGCTGCCAGCCATGGTAGGAGGTGCCGTCGTATTCTATTAAAAGTTTGTAGTTGTTGAGCATAGTTAATGATCGTAAAAAATATTTTATGAAAAATATTCAAATTTATCGTGAAGTTACCCATGGGTGCCCTTACAGATTAACAGCATCCGGCATGGAGGGATATTTTTTGATCCAGGGTTGAATTGCCCAGCTGACCACATGCTGCCATAAGATTTTGGCCTTTAGCAGATCGCACACGGACAAAGAGATTGCTTGCCACCAGCCGGCAGCGAAAGTTTTCCAGCCCCTGGGCATCTGGAGCTTCAAAAGCAGAATCGGACCCTGGGTTGTATGAAATAAGATTTACCCTGGTTCTAAGGGGTTTTAAAAATTGAGCCAGCTCTTTTGCATGTTCAGGGGAATCGTTAACTCCTTTTATTAAAACATATTCAATGAAAAAAACATTTTTTTTGCTTAAAGGGTATGCCATTAATGCTCTGCGCAGATTTTGCATTGATGTTTTTCTATTGATCGGCATTAGCCTTGACCTGATCACCTCATTCGAGGCATTTAATGATACAGCAATATTGATACGTTTCCAGTTTAATTTTGCAAGTTTTAATATTCCATCAACCTTTCCTGCCGTTGAGATGGTTATACGGCTTTTTGCAATATTGAGCCCCCTTTGATCTTCTATAACCTTTATGGCCTGGATAACATTATCAAAATTATCAAAAGGTTCCCCCATTCCCATGAAAACGATATTCCTTATGTCATGCCCCATTATTGTTTTAGCAGTGTAGACCTGCCCGACAATCTCTTCTGTGGATAGATTTCGTATAAAACCGAGTTTTGCGGTTTCGCAAAAGGAGCATCCCATTTTGCATCCCACCTGGGAGGATACGCATAGGGTTTTATGATTAAACATGGGAATAACTACAGATTCAATCTGAAGATTGTTTTCCAGTTTAGTAATTATTTTTGTTACCCCGTGCTCTGTTATCTGGTCAGAAATGGGCCAAAGATTTAATTCTATGTTTTTTTTCAGTTTCTGTGCTAAATAAGGTGAATTTGAAAATTCATTAATATTTTCAAAATTCGTTTTTCCATTTAAAAATATTTCTCTGTAAGCCGCTGCAGCATGATATTTGCCTTTGCCGTATTTTTCATACAGTCTATTTTTGAATTCATCAAATGTAAGTTTTAGAATCTTCAAATCTTTTCCCATGAAAAAGTGTAGCTATTTTGCGTATCTTAAATCAGCGACGCAAAATAGTTACGAAAAAGTTATAATTTTATCTGGAAATCCATAGAATAATTCAAGAATGATTGACAATAGTACCTGTTTTGATAAAATTATCAGATTCTTGAAATTTATAAAAGTTTTATCATTATTTTAACATGAAAATCTCTATCCTTTAAGATCTCCCATAAAATCTATAGATTTGGGCCCCATGAAGAGGTATAATGTTTTTAAGACAATTCCCTGACAGCAGGCGGTTTAAAGAGCTTGCTCAAGAGCATAATGTGGTTCCGGTTTGTGTTGAAATTTTAGCAGATACCCAGACACCTGTTTCTTTATTACAAAAAATATATAAACATAAAAGTCCTCTTTTCCTTTTTGAAAGTGTTGAAGGGGGGGAAAGATGGGGAAGATATAGTTTTATAGGGGCCTCTGCAAGGTGTTTTATTTCTGTTTATTCGGAGTTTGTATTAATAGAAAAAAAAGGCTCAGTGAAAAAAATACCTCATTTGGGCGATCCTTTCAACATTTTAAAAGATTTTATGAGTCATTTTAACCCGGCCTCCATGCCGGAGCTTCCCAGATTCTGGGGGGGGCTGGTGGGTTACATGAATTATGAAACAGTATCTTTTTTTGAGAAGATACCAAATCTTTTGTCGGAAGATAAGCCCATAGCCCAATTTATAATACCTGATGAGATTCTTATTTTCGATAATATTCGAAATACCCTTATGGGTGTTGTGATTACTTTTTTGGACGATAAAAATAACCTTGATCTGGAATTTGAATCTGCCATGGCACGGATTTATTCCACCTTTGATATTTTGCGGCAGCCTGTGCCGGAGGAAGAAAAGGCTGCAAAAAAGGGAGATTACAATTTAAAACCTGTATTTGAAGAGGAAACATATCGGTCATTTGTAAAAAAAGTTAAAGAGTATATACTAGCCGGAGACGTGATTCAGGCCGTGATATCCCAGCCTTTTACCTGTGATTGTCCCGGAGACCTGTTGTCACTTTACAGGGTGCAGAGATATGTTAATCCTTCTCCATATCTTTTTTTCATGCACATTGACAATATTGTCCTGGTGGGTTCGTCTCCTGAGACAATGGTCAGGCTTGAAAACGGAATTGCAAATCTTCGCCCCATAGCAGGGACCAGGCCCAGGGGAGCCGATGAAAAAGAGGATAATGATTTGGCAGAGGAACTCCTTGCAGATGAAAAGGAACGGGCGGAACATCTTATGCTTGTGGACCTGGGACGTAATGATCTTGGGAGGGTGGCGCAAACAGGATCTGTGGAAGTAACTGATTTGATGAAGGTTGAACGTTATTCCCATGTGATGCACATAGTCTCCAATATTACATGCCGTCTGAAACAGGATTGTGATGCATGGGATTTGATAAGAGCCACATTTCCTGCGGGAACATTATCAGGAGCACCCAAGGTAAGAGCAATGGAGATTATAGCTGATCTGGAAAAAGAACCCAGGGGGCCCTATGGGGGCGCAGTGGGGTATATCTCTTTTAACGGCAATATGGATATGGCCATAACCATTCGCACAGCATGTGTAGAGGGTAATCGTTTAACCGTCAGGGCAGGAGCAGGAATAGTTTACGATTCTGATCCGGAACGTGAAAGGATTGAAACTGTAAATAAGGCGATGTCCATACAAAGGACTTTGCAGCTTATGCAGGATGCCACCTCTGAACGGAGATATATGATATGATCGTTATGATTGATAATTATGACTCATTTACATACAATCTTGTGCAATATCTTGAGGAGTTAGGCGCAGATGTACAGGTGCTTAGAAACGATGTCTGTACCCTGGAAGAGCTTGTTGCCATGAATCCGGCAGGTCTTGTGATATCTCCGGGGCCAGGGGGCCCAGGGGATGCCGGCATCTCTGTTAAGGCAATAAAAGAATTTTCGGATAAAATACCGATTTTAGGGGTTTGCCTGGGGCATCAGTCCATTGCCGTCGCGTTTGGGTGTGAAATAGTCCCTGCAAAACGTATAATGCATGGAAAAACATCGAAGATTTATTCTGACAGATCAGGCTTGTATAAAGGGATAGACTCCCCTTTTACAGCAATGCGCTATCATTCCCTTGCTGTCTCTTTTGAAAATTTTTCGGATTGTTTAATAGTAACTTCTAAAACCAAAGATGGCGAAATAATGGGGATAAGGCATAAGGAAAATCCAACAGAAGGGATACAATTTCACCCTGAATCGATTATGACTCCGTCGGGAATGCACCTTTTAAGTAATTTTTTGAAACTTACCAATGGAGCAAGACAATAATGTTCAGGGAATATCTATCTAAAATTATTCAAAGAGTTGATTTGAGTGAGTCGGAAATGTATCATATGTTTTCTGACATCTTTGCAGGAAATATAACCGATGCTCAAATCGGGGCGTTCATGGGTGCTTTGGCAACCAAGGGGGAAACATTCGGGGAACTTGCAGGTGCTGCAAGGGCCATGCGGAAAAATGCGCGGCCTGTTAAAATATCCGTACCTTCTCTCCTTGATACGTGTGGTACAGGCGGGGATAGCACAGGGACATTTAATATTTCCACCACGGTTGTTTTTGTTGCAGCAGGCGGTGGTGCAGTAATCGCCAAACATGGGAACCGTTCCATTTCCAGCACCTGCGGCAGTGCCGATCTTTTAGAAACTCTCGGTGTAAGAATAGACGCAGACCCGGAATTTATTGAAAAGACCATATCAAAAACTGGAATAGGGTTTTTATTTGCTCCGCTTTTTCACAAAGCAATGAAGTATGCGGCAAAAGCCAGGGCGGAAATAGGTCTCAGGTCAATTTTTAACATGCTGGGGCCTTTGACAAACCCTGCAGGTGCCGACCGTCAGCTCATTGGTGTGTATAAACCTGAGTTAACAGAAATGTTTGCCGGAGCATTGAACCTCCTTGGGTCCAATTATGCTTTTGTTGTCCACGGTTATGACGGGATGGATGAAGTTTCAGTATGCGCACCCACCCGGGTTACAGAGTTGCGCAACAGTATGATACGAACATATGAAATTAATCCTGAACAATTTTTTGGTGACAGGGCCAAACCTGCTGATCTTGCAGGGGGAACCCCCGGGGAGAATGCCGACATAACAAGGAGTATATTAAAAGGGGAAAAAGGACCCAAACGTGATGTGGTTGTCTTAAATACCGCTTTTGCGTTTGTTGCGGCAGGATGTGCCAAAGATTTTAAGCAGGGGATATCCATGGCAAAAGCTTCCATAGACAGTGGCGCCGCGATGATGAAATTAGAAGAGCTTGTGAAAATGTCTGAGAGCGTATAGTGGCAAAAAATATATTAGAAAAAATTGTTGACCGTAAAAAAGAAGAGGTAATAGAAGCAAAAAGAAATATTTCTGAAAATCAGCTTCAACAGCACCTGGATCCGGTACCGGGGAGACGTTCTTTTTTCAAGGCGTTAAAAAAGCCTGGCCAGTCAGGGGTAAATGTCATAGCGGAGATTAAGCGGGCATCCCCTTCAAAGGGGAATATTTGTGAAAATTTAGATCCGGAATATTATGCTGCTGAATATGAAACAGGGGGTGCTGCTGCTCTTTCTGTTTTAACAGACAGGACCTTCTTTAAAGGGAGTATTGATGATTTTAAAAAGGCCAGAAGCAGGGTAAGTATTCCCGTGCTTCGTAAAGATTTTTTAATCTCTTCCTACCAGATCTATGAATCAGCAGTGATAAGAGCCGACGCAGTTTTACTGATTGTAAGGATACTTTCAAGAAATCAGCTAAGAGATTACCTTGGCCTGTGCGCGGAACTTAATCTTGATGCCCTGGTGGAAATACATTCCAGGGAAGATATTGAAGCAGCCATATGGGCAGGGGCAAAATTAATAGGGATAAATAACAGAAATTTAAGTTCCTTTAAGACGGATATTAGTACAGCCGTAAATCTTGTCTCTTTACTTCAACCGGATCAGATTCCGGTTGCTGCCAGCGGGATCTCCTCAAGGGGGGATATTGATGCAAATCTGCGCGCAGGAATAAATAATTTTTTAATAGGAGAAAGTCTTGTTAGATCCCAATCCCCATCATTGTTTTTAAAATCGCTTTTACATGCGCCATAGGAGGCTGTCCGAGAATGCTCTTTTTCCCCAGCTCTTCGTTATTTTTTTTAAATAATGCTCGGAATACTCAAGTGTATGCCTGTACTTAGGATCGCAAATTAAATAACTTGAACAATATTATTTGTCTTTTGGCCCATCTGCTGTGTTGCATTAAAGGCCGAATACTTCGAGTATTCAACCTTTAATGAGCCTTGCAGATGAACCAAAATCCTTCATAATCTTTGCCCAATTTATTTAATCTCCGATCCTTATTTAAAAAAATACCTTGATCTGAGAAAAAAATTCTATTCTCCAACAGGCTCCTGCAAAATATAAAAATTCAAATTAGAAATAGATTTTTTGATCGTTTTTTTACTATCTTTTCAACATGGAGGCATAACCATGAGCAGTCCTTTACGCTACAATATCTCCGATGTAAGGTTAACCTATGATGGTCCTTGCGAACCCTATGAAATGGAAAAAGATATTGTCGCTGATTTCAATTCAAGGCACCATAGTGTACTTGACTTATATAAAATTGAATTGGAAAAAGGTACGATTTACACCCTGGATGACAGTGTAAACGGACGTTCCAACCTTGGCGTTTTCCGGTCAAAGCAGCTTCGTGAGGCTGTTATCCTGGCAGCTGCTCTTCCCGCGGCAGCTGTTGTTATTGATGGATATGACTCTTTAAGAAAACTGCCCAAAAGTGAACATACACCCGAAACAATTAACAAGCTTAAAAGATATAATGACCGCAGAGCAGCCCAGATTATGAGTGAGGTGCTCCAGGCGACAACCGAATCGGTTGAATTGGGAGATGAAGTTGTAATAGAGAGTATTATTACAGAAGGGCTGCGCCTTAAGCCTGGTGTGGAGACCGGCGGGAACCCTACGATTCCAGTGGGGGCCCTTTTTGGTAAAAAGGAGCATGTTAAATATTATGGCCGTGAATTAAGAAGTGAAATAACCAAGCTTTCAATGGGCTCGGATGTTATCGAAGGAACAACTAAATCTGTTAAGGGGCTTCATTCTTCATTTACTTCACTTTTTGTTACAGAATCGTATTTTAAAAGGCATATCCCTGATATTTATGTGGAGCGCTGGATGGCAGGGAGTATGTTTCCCGAATTCAACCTGAGAAATGTTGATATTCAAGAAGGTGCCAGGTGTATAGCCGAGCTGTGCGGCATTAAAGATTTTTCTGAAATGAGTGCTTTTTTTCTTAATCGGCCGCGCCATGAAAAAGCCATGAACAGTCTCAATGCCATGGGAATAGCCACCCCTTTTGACAATGATGGGGACCTTTTTCCTGCTGTGGTCATGGGAATGGACGGATTACATTTTCCCGATGGCCGTGGTCTGGATTGCATGGTGGGCGAAATCGGAGGGAGTGCGGAATGGGTTGTGGGGGCACTTCCGCTGATCTGGAGGGGGGGGCAGAGTCTTGGCGCGCTCAGCAGTCAGAGTTCCCTTTCCAGAAAAGATCTTTCGCCGGAAGAACTCTGGAAGGAGCGATTCCATTATACAGAAGAAGAGCTTATTCTTTTTCAGGATGCCCGTTTTGAACAAAAACCGTTCTTTGTACTGGAAGATATAATGGATAATCCTTTTGCAGGTGGAGTAAGTGCCTTTTGTTCCATATCTGACAATTATTATCTTCCCCAGCTTAAAGGAATAGTTATAGATGAAGGGAGCGGGCTGATCACCACCAATACGCTTATGGTAAATTCCCTTGGTAATGTTAAGCACTGGCAGCTTACATTTAAGTGCGTGGAAGGCTTTGAGGTTACCGTGGAGAAAATGAAATCTCCAAAGCATAAATTGTGTGGTCAAAATCGATCTGTTATTGAAAAAGAGATTGCAAAAATGGCAGGTAACCTCGTTGACCGGTTTAAGCTAAGGCAGTTTTTCGTTAATGAATATTACCCTGCCATTGTCCATACAACCGGCAAGCTGGCACTTCTTAATCAGACCATTGATGCCATGATCGAAAGAAAAACCCTTAATGAAAACGACAGAATGATAGTTGATTCTGTTTTAAAAATACTCCCTGAATGGTTTGTCAGCATGACATAAGGAACGAAAATTTTATAAGTTGAACGAAATAGCTTGTCTTGTCTTTTGGCCCATCTACTTCGTTGCATCAAAGGCCGAATGTATAGTATGCAACCTTTAATGCGCCTTGTATATGGGCCAAAATCCTGCGTTATTTCTGCTCAACTTATTTCATCTCCGTTCCTAATTTGTGATTTCTCAATAAGTGTTATCTTGACCTTAAAGAATTAAGGAGAAAATATGCGAGT
>CAZNFB010000085.1:0-10125 GCA_964572105.1 uncultured Desulfobacteraceae bacterium | reverse complement strand
CAGGCAGGCGCCTCAACACTTAAAATTGCGAACTTATTTCGTCCCCGTTCCTAAAGTTTATCTTTGAGCGAGCCCTAAATATTAATCACTTTGTCGGCCAGCTGCATTGCCATAACAATATCCAGCATATTTGTAGTTTCCCCCACCTCTTTCTTGTCAAGGAGATCAAAATGGGTGAGGCATGTTCCGCAGACCAGTATATGAAGCCCTTCTGCCTCATAATCCTTTAGAGTCGCCAAAATTTCTGAATCCGTCGTGGTCAACTTGACACCATTATTTACGAAAACAAGGAGCCACAATTCATTACCCATCTCTTTTATGGTCTTTAAAAAACTCATCATAAGTTTTGAGCCTAATTCATCGTCTCCATGGCCAATACTATCTGTGGCCACCATAACCATTATTTTTTTTTCATCGGTATCTGTTTTTTCATGAATACTGCATGTGTCAGCAGCATTTTCACCTTTTTCACCTGTGACATAAAAAGCTTTATCCTTTTCCTGTACCAAAACCTGGAACTTTTGAAATTCTAAAAACCGGCGTACATTCTGTTTAGCCGCTTCATTATCCACCAGTATAGTTACTTTATGCAATTTTTTGTTCACAACAGCTTCTTTGGTTTTCAGGACAGGGGCAGGGCAGTCAAGGCCTCTGCAATCTATTAGTTTCATCTATCAACCTCCCTTACGCAAGATTCTGACCAGGACAAGTGAGTATATGTATGCTGAAGAGTCTCTACAATCAGCACATCTGAAAAATTACAGTATGTTACCATAGGCTATATGTTTTTTAAAACAGAATTCTTGACTTTATTAAAAAATAGGGTATTGTCAATCGGTAAAACTAAATTTATTTTCGGCTTGGTTTTAACCTGGCCATCAGTTTATTCCTGAAATTATAACCAAACCCTTTATTTCAAAGGAGAAAGGCACAATGGCAATTGGTATAATGACTGGTATAGTAAAATGGTTTAGCGACAAAAAAGGCTTTGGCTTTATTGAACAGGAAGAGGGGCAGGATGTTTTTGTCCATTTCTCAGGAATTAATGGAAGCGGCTTTAAATCTCTTAATGATGGAGCCAAAGTGCCAAGCTTTTAAAATAGGGTTATTATCTGACAATCTATGGAACATTTTATTGTATTTTTTTATTAAACCGCAGCCACTGTTTTGTCAGTTTGAAGTTGACGAAACAGTGGTACTCTGACTAAAAGTGGTACCCGGACTAAATATATACTTTCTTCTGTTTTTCCAAAGTTAATTTTTTAAAACTCTATATCTGCTTCCCTTATTTCATAAGGAGTTCACCGTGGTTAATCTGCCGGAAACCTCGACCCTATTCTGTACCCAGGACGGATATGTCTTTACAATAACATTAAACAGGCGTAAAAAGTTAAATGCGTTTAATGAAGATATGTTTAATGATCTCGAACAGATAATTAAAATTATTTCCAATACACCAGAAATACGTGTGGTTATAATCACTGGAGCAGGAAAAGCGTTTTCCTCAGGTGGAGATATTGACGATATGCTGAAATATCATCACCAGTCTGAAAAAAAATTTTTTGAGAAACATTTACAATATGCCCAGTCAGTGTTTGATTTGCTTGAGGCTCTTAAACAACCGACCATAGCAGCTATTAATGGACCCGCCATGGGTGCAGGTTTCCAGATTGCCCTTGCGTGTGATTTCAGGATTCTGGCAGAAGATGCAGATATGGGCTTAAAGGATGTGAAGATAGGTATTATTCCTGCCCTTGGAGCCACAACCAGACTTGTTGAATTAATCGGATTGTCAAAGGCAAAGGAGCTTATATTATTAGGTGACCCGATAAATTCGAAACAAGCCCTTGCAATGGGCCTGGTTACTTATATTGTTCCTGGAAAAGATTTAAATAAAACCGTGCTGAATCTTGCAGAAAAACTGATTGCAAATGCGCCCCTTGCCGTTTCCGCAGCTAAAGACCTGCTTAATTCCAAATCTTCCCTTGTTCAGGCCGCCAAAGTGCAGATTGAATTATTTAAAACTTCTGATGCTGGTGAAGGGATAACATCTTTTCTGGAAAAACGGAGACCATCATTTGTCGGTTCATAGGCTGACAAAATGATTAATCTTTAAAATTTGTGGAGAACAAAAAAAATATTTTCCAGGGAACTTAAAAAAAGTCACTCTATTTTTTAGTATGAAAAAACAACTTAAACAATTAATTGGGCTTCAAGATGCTGAAATTCAAATAAAAATTCTGAAAACAAGCATTAATAATTTTCCTGAAAAGCTTCTTTTTATGGATAAAGAACTTGAAGATCAAACAAAAAAAATGGAAGATGAAGATAATAAGTTAAATGTATTAAAACAGGAATACCGGTCCCATGATTCAAACACACAGATCTGTATTTCCCAAATAAAAAAAAGTGAAGAAAAGCTGGTATCTGCCAAAACAAACAAAGAATACCAGTCATCCTTAAAAGAGATTGATGATTTAAAGAAAAAAAATTCTCAAATAGAGAGCACTATGCTTTTGCTGCTTGATGAAATGGATGATCTTGAAAAAAATATTTCGCAAAAAAAGATTGGACATACGCAGTTCGTACACGACATAAGCCTGAAAAAAAAAGAAGCAGAAGAAATTGCTGAACAGGATAATAAAAGATTAATTTCACTTGAAAAAAAGTATATGGAAATCTCCCAGGCAATAGAACCAAAATTACTCAATAGGTTCAACTCAACAAAAATGCAGCAAAGCAACGGAATTGTTATGTCGGCTGTGATCGATGCTGTTTGCAGCGGATGCAACATGAACATTCCTCCGCAGGAGTATAACGAGCTTCAGCGTGGTGAAAACTTGCAATTTTGTCCTTTTTGTCATAAAATTATTTATTGGAATGAAGTATAAAGAGCGTGGATTAAATTAATATTAAAAATAAACGGTCAGGGTCGTACAGACGATCGCTGGATATTTTATATCTGGAGGAAAGTCCGAACACCACAGGGCAGGGTGCTCCATAACGTGGAGTCACGGCAGCGTGAAGGAAAGTGCAGCAGAAAGTATACCGCCTTTGTTATCTTTTAGCATTTTTTTGTTTTAAGCATAACAGGGGTAAGGGTGAAAAGGTGCGGTAAGAGCGCACCAGTTCTCTGGGTGACCAGAGAAGCTATGTAAACCCCACCTGGTGCAAGACCAAATAGGGAAGCGTTTTAGAACAGCCCATTCGAGTTTCCGGGTAGGTCGCAGGAAGCGTCTGGCAACAGCCGCTCATAGATGAATGATCGTCACCCTGTGCAGGGTAACCTGTGCAAGGGAACAGAATTCGGCTTATGGACCTCTCTGACCGTTTTTTTTTACTGATAAAAATATGAAAAATGACTATTCATCCGCCACGAACAGTTTTTTGGAAAAAACCAAAATTTTTTCCCACGAGTACTTGCGCAGTTGTCTGTTTTTAATGGGTTCTGACGCACAAAAACATACTTTTACAAAAAAACTGTATCTTAAATTAAGCAACAGTTCCCAGCTACTGGAAGATTTCCTTGATTACCATGGCGCAAAAAATAACAGTGACTGGTATTTTTACAGGGAACTTGCAGCTGCTGTGAGACATTTGTCAAAAGCCTGCTATCCATTAAAGCATATCATAAACCGTCTTCATTATTATGATATGTCTGATTCACGGGAATTTGTTGATGCTGGAAATGCTACCCTTGGTTTTTTGAACCAGACCCTGATTGGTATGGCTCCTGTTATCATAGAGGAAGCGCGTCGTCTCAAAATTCCCATACCCGAAAAAAGTTATAATTCCACACGGTTTCCTGACATTGTAACATCGGATATGCTCGATTATGATATAGATGATCATCACAGGGATATTCAGAAGCAAAGTATCGTAGCAATCGCCAGTAAATTTTTTAATATAGCAAAGCAGTTAAGCAAATTGGAATTTTTTGAGCCCTATTCTTCAAAGAAGATGTTTGAGATTGTTCCTGCTAAGATAAATGAAGTTATAACCCGTCAGTATGAAATGCAGATTCATAACCTCCAGTCAACCTTTGATACTTATGTTATTCATGGCGGCTTTAAGCTTGGTGATAAAAAATTGAAAAGCCTCCGCAGCACCTTTTCCCTGGTTCTTCACCTGCTGCAGGCAATGGGCTGTTTATTACATTTTTACGAACGTCATCTTTATGATGTTGGATATAAAAATGTTTATAAAAAAACCCATGACCGTTTAGCGGACTTGATAAACAAAGAGGCCATTTTAGACCGGACAATTAATTTTGGCCTTTTTTATGTGTGTCATTTCCTTTCAACGGGTAAAAGCATAGCAAAAGATATTTTAAATGAAAATATAGAGCGATCTGCGGTTACCGTCGGGATTCCCCTTAATTTAGGTTTTCACAGCAGGCCGAGTCTTCTGGTGGCCAAAATTGTTCAGCATTATGGCGGACAGGTGGAATTATGCGTCAATAATGACAGGTTTGATGCAAGTAGTGTTCTGGATATTCAATGGGCAGGGGGAAAAATTCAAAAGGAGAATATCTCTGAAGTTATTTTTGAAGGTGATATCCGTTCCCTGGAGGATATCAAAATACTTGCTGGCGTAAATTATGGTGAAAATACCATGGGGAGGGGAATCGACCTTCCCGAAGAATTGGACTATTTAAAATAACCCCATATGGTTTCGGCAATTATATTGGCTTCCGGCAAGGGGGCCAGAATGAATATTTCAACCCCCAAGCAGTATCTTGATCTTGGGGGCCGTCCTCTGTTAAGTCATACCCTCTCCGCCATGGGTGCCTGCAATTTGGTTGATGAAATTCTAATTGTAATCCCTGAAAAAGATTTTGATTTTTGCAAAAAAAAAATAATCCCCCAAAGTAGATTGTCAATAGCCCCCAGTCTTGTTGCAGGGGGTGTAAAACGCCAGGAATCTGTATACAATGGAATCAGGGCAGTAAATAATAAAAGCAGGATAATACTCATACATGATGGGGTACGTCCCTTTATACGGCCAAAGCAGATAGAGGCATGTATTGACGGGGCAAAGGAATTCGGCGCATGTATACAGGGGATACCTGCATATGATACCTTGAAAAAAAGTGACGATCTGTTTTGGATTACGGATACACTCACAAGGAAGGGTGTATGGCTTGCCCAGACCCCCCAGGCTTTTTCTGCCCCAATAATAAAAAAAGCCCATGAAAACGCTCTGTGTAAGGGATTTACAGGGACAGATGATGCATCTCTTGTGGAGCTTTTGGGCGTTAAGGTGAAAATATTAAATGGAAGCAGATTCAATATTAAAATAACAGACCAGGAAGATTTAAAACTGGCTGAAGCCATAATGGGATATAGAGCTTTGTTAGTATAAAGATTTCGACCTGTGCGGTAGGGGCGGATTCCATATCCGCCCATCCATGTTTGCCAAAAATGATATGGGGCAGAAATAGATTCTGCCCCTACGGTGTCTATATCTTGAATCCAATATTAAATCCTTCATGAATTGCGTCGAGTATTCTGCGGGGTTCAATGCAATCCCCGGCAGTGTAGATCTCTGCGGAGCTTTTCTGTAATTCATTTAAAAGTTTTTTATTGGATTTAAGTCCTGTGGCAAGCACCACAGCATCTGCTTTTATGGTTTGTTCATTTCCATCTTTATCGGTTAGCAGTACCCCATCAGCGGTTATTTTTTTAACAGGGGAACTGGTTAACATTTTTATTTTTTTCTGATAAAGCCGCTGCAGGAGGAATGGCCTGCTGTTTTTACCAACGTCAAATGCAATTTTTTTACGCATTTCAACAATGGTGACCTCATTACCTCCGGTGGACAAAAAATCTGCTGTTTCGCACCCTATCAGCCCGCCTCCAATAATAATAATTTTACCTTTGGGCTCTTTTATTTTTGCCAGAACATCATAAGCATTGGTTACATTATCCTGTTTTAAACCTGGAATCTCAGGTATTAAAAGATCAGCGCCTACGGCAATAATGATGACATCCGGTTTTATTTTTTCAATAATTTCAGGAGTCACCAGACTGTTAAGCGTAATATCGATATTTAATTTGGCAACCTGGACGGAGAGAAAATCTATGAGATTCTGGATTTCATCCTTGTGGGGAGGAGTTACAGCAAGATTCAAGGCTCCTCCCAGCTTGCCGGCTTTATCATGGAGCATTACATTGTGCCCCCTTAATGCGGCAATCCTGGCGGCCTCCATCCCTGCGGGGCCGCCACCGACCACAAGTACCTTTTTGGGATTATCCACCGGTTTTATACGGTATTTTTTTTCATTTCCCGAGGCAGCATTAACCGAACATTTAACATAATTTAAAGGATCTACAAAAGCCATTAAAGAATCTATACAACGGTTACACCCTATGCATCTTCTAATTTCATCCAATCTTCCTTCTTCTGCCTTTTTTGGAAGGTCAGGATCACCAATCAAGGCTCTTCCCATGGAAATCAGATCGGCTTTACCCTGGGTCAGAATTTCATCAGCTAACTCCGGGTCATTAATTCTCCCCACAGCAATCACAGGAATATTAACTACTTTTTTAATACCTTCGGCAAGATGGACAAAACAACCCCTGGGAAATATCATGGCCGGAGTTGATGTGGCTTTTAACAAGCCGGCATCTCCCTCTGAAGGGTATGTCCCTGCGGAAACATGAATAAAATCAGCGCCTGCCTCCTCCAGCATCGGGGCAATGATTTTAGCGTCATCCAATGTCATTCCCCCCTTGATATATTCATCCCCGCTTATTCTGACACTTATGGGGAAATTTCCCACCATTTCCCGTGTTCGTTTTAAAATTGCACAGGCAAATTTTGCCCTTCCATTTGCATCTCCCCCATATTCATCTGTTCGTTTATTTGTATAGGGTGAAAAGAATTCATGCACCAGGTATCCATGGCCAAAGTGCATTTCCATCATGTCAAATCCCGCTTTTTTAGCTCTGAGAGCAGCGTTTGCAAAAATATCAACAAGCTCTTCTATCTCTTTTGGAGTCAGTTCTTTTGGAAGTTCTGGAGGGGCTGATGAATCAGATTTATAAAAAATACCCACAGGAATACTTGATGGCGCAACCGAGCTTACTCCTGTTACATCCGTTGAAAAAAGTCTTCCCCAGTGGAGTACTTGTATTCCTGCTTTGGCGCCATGCTGGTGTATAGTATCAGCCAGCACTTTTAACTGAGAGATTCTTTTATCTTCACCTATATATAAAGGTTTCCACCCCTTGGCGCGGGATGTTCGGGGAAGAACTTCTGCATGCTCAACAATTATCAGGCCTGCTCCCCCTTTTGCACGTTGGGCGTAATAGTCAACAAGACGTTCGGTTATCATGTCATCACTTGGGGCGGCAAGATCTGTTCGCATTGGAGGCATGACAATTCTGTTTTTAAGTTCCAGGCCTTTTAAGGTAATCGGTTTAAATAATTTTTTAAAATGAGTCAAGACAAATTTCCTCCCAATTGTACAACGGCTATCGTAAATAAAGTCGGGCCGCATACCGGTTTTTATTTTTTCACTCCCTTATCAATCGTAGTAATATTATAACAATACAACTACATTCCTCCAGCGCAAGGAGATAATACTAAGGATGCCTCCCGCCGATAAGGGAGTGAAGCTATTTATGTAAAAATCTATAAATCCATATCGATGGATGTTCCAATTACCGCACCCACGGGGCAGGCTATTTTGCAAAGGTCGCAGGCAATACATTTTTCAGGGAAAAAAAGTACCTCCATGGTTTTTCTATCTATGCACAATGCTTCTGTCCTGCATACAGACGTGCATGCTCCGCAATGAATACATTTATCATCATCCCTTTTAATTTTATCAGCCAAAAATTCAACTTCAACTTTTTCTCCCTGCATGTATTTGATGGCTTTATCAATATTCTTTAAGTCCCCCTGAAGCTGGAGTATCATACGCCCCTCCTGCCTGGGAAATATTCTTGCCTCCAAAATATTGAACACTATCTGATAGTCAACTGCGAGGTTATAAAGTATGGGCTTGTGTATTGCCTGCTGCCCGAATATAAGGATAACATTTCTCGATTTTATACTCATTTATGGTAACCTTTCAAAATTGAAAGCATTAAAAGAAGAATCATCTGCTCATGGTGTGCAAAACTCAATATCCCCTTTTGCTGCAATTTTATCCTGATAAATTATTATTACTCCCGAAACATTTTTGATATCCATCGCATACTCCATTGCATTATGGAAGTTTTTATCCGATTTTATTAAATTGGCAGTTCCGGTTGCAACTGCATCTGCTGTTGCAGTGTCCCGAGAAATAATTGTCACAGCGTCTGCCCTGCCAAAACTCAAAGAGTCGCCAACACTTCCTGAGGAAGTGCATATTCCAAGGGGAGTTTGGCAGGGATTTATTTTAAGAGCAATTTTGCCGGAAAAGGGTGAATCCCCTGCAAAAATTGTAATTACAGCAGGCTCAACTATGTGTAAAAATATATCTCCACCATTTTCAATGATTACTTCTGATGCCTCCTTAAGAAGTTTTTCTCCAACAGCGTGGGCAATTGCCCCTGCAACTGCTGCCATGGGACCTACATTTGCAGCTTCAGAAGCTGAATACATTTTGTTTATTAACGGGAAGCTTTTTTCAAGCCGTTTCACAGGCTCCAGTGATGTTAAAAAACTTTTTTGTTTTTTTATATGTTTTTTTATCTCAGCTCTGAGTTCTTCAACAATATTTTTGGCCTGTAAAGACAAATTTTCTTTTGTTTTTATATAAAGATCAGTAGTTTCTACTTTTACTCTGTAGCTTTTCCATCTTTCGGTGTTGGAAAAATTTCTGTAAAACCTTTCCTGGTGGGTCATTCACCTTCTCTTTGAAAGGGGACAGTGGGAAAAGGTATTTGTGGAACCCCCAATGTAAAATTATCTTTGAGTACCCAGTTTTTTAGAATCTTTGCAATTTGAAGAGCCTTTGGATAGCTTGAAAGGGGGGCTGTTGGAATCGTTTTTCCCATAACATCTATTTTTCCTGTTTTAAGATCAGCATAACTTACCTCGCCATGGGAACGGTCAATCTTATTTGGATAGTCTATTCCGTAATCTACAACCTGGCAGTATATATCTTTATCCGATAGCCCTGTAAAATAGGCCAGATCCTCATTTAAAATAGGTATGGGGACTCCGATCCCCACCATGATGGAACATCCATACCCCGTAATAGAAGCACCGCGTACAAACTCTGGAGACATTTCTTTGAGATTCCCAGTAACGGCAATTGTTCCAGCCGACTCTCTTACTATACCATTTTTATACCTTTTTGCTTCTGGAGAATGCTGTGTTCCCGGCCATGTTACAGCTCCACATGCACCCCCAAGAAAAATTTTTGTACCGCAGCCGATGGACCAGTAAAATGGGTCATTTAGCAAAGGGCTCAACTGACCGGCACTGGAATAAGTAGCGTTTCCTGCGTTGGGACGTAAAATCCCCATATAGGTGTAGATGGTCTGTTTTGAGAGATTTATTGCGCAGTTGTAGTTTTGGTAAGAATTTCTGGGATTATACAGAAAAGCATCCCTTAAATCTTTCAATTTTATCTCTGTTTCATACTCCATGCGGGGGTAGCAGTCAGTCCCGTATGCCTCGGCTTTTAGGTTGACTGTTTTGCCTGAAAGAAGATCTTCTATCACATGCCCCCCCCCGTATTCAAATTTTCCGGGATGAACCTTGTTTAGGGGGTCAAACTGCCGAACCTGGGTTGCCCCTAGGTAACAATCCACCGCGGCAATTCCTGAATAGGCCTCAACATCATTAAGCCATGTTTTAAAAGTTTTTATTTTAGGGGTTGTGTGACCGATGTTGATGAATGCTCCGGATGAACACATTATGCCGAATGTGCCTGTTGTTACGACATCTACCTTGTTAAATGCGCTTTTAACTCCTTGATCCGCGACAATATCAATCATCTCTTCGGCTGTAACAACAACAGCCTTCCCTTTTTTTATTTTGTCGTTTATTTCATCAAAGCTTTTTTTTATTTCAACCTGACTCATCATAGTCTCCGCATCGGTTTTGTTTTAGGGCTCCCTTTATATTTAAATTTTAATCTTTTATTCTACCTTTTTAATTCAGACATTTCAATCATATTTT
>CAZNFB010000084.1:0-10129 GCA_964572105.1 uncultured Desulfobacteraceae bacterium | reverse complement strand
GTCTTCTCTACTTAACCCGCTGATTTTTAAGCCCTTATGACGAATAGACTTGTGTAGTTCTAAAAGAGCCGCACCCAATTGTTTTTAATTATTTGCCGGCATTATGGCTTTAATCGCAGATGAAATCAGCCAGCCCCGCTTTCCATCAGGAAGACGTATGAGCGAAAAGCCTGATTCGTTTCTTTCATGGTGCACCATTGTACCTTCATGCACTTTAAAAAGAAGGGTATCCCCTTGATCAGGGCCTGCCAGAATATCAACTTCCTTTTCAAGTATAACTGCCCTGTGGTCAAAAATTGTCTCTTTTAACATTACACCAAAGGAAATTCCGGAAATAATCCAGAATATTAAAAAAATATTAACAAAATAAAAAGTCCATTCTTTTTTTAAAAAAAAGCGTATGGACAAAAATAAAAACAGAAAAAAATTGATCAAACAGAACAGGAGGGCAAATTCTGTTTTGGAGAAAAATTTAACTCCAAAAATATCGCTGATTATATTCTCCTTTTGCGATATATCATCTTTGATCATATCCTGCAGATATTCTATATTATATTTTAAATCCGCATCCCGGGGCATAAACATCAGCGCTCTTTTGTAATTAAGAATCGCCTCTCCATTTTTTTCTAAACGAAAATAACAATTTCCTATATTATAAAATAACTCTCCGCAGGATCTGGAATTGAAAAATAATCCTGGTTTATAACTTTTTAATATTGATTCGTATGTTGCAGCGGCAGCTTCAAACTCACCATTAAAGTACAACCTGTTTGCTTTAAAAAAAAGATTGTCAGTGGCGGCATCAAGGGGAGAAGCCTGGTTCACTGAAAAAAGAAATAAAAATGATATTATAAAAAAGAGTCTCATTGAGTCTCCTGGTTTACGGCTTTAATGGCCCTGATCAATTCATCCCTGATTAAATCTGTATTATCTGTTTTTTCACCCATAAATATTATAGATTCCATGGACGCAATGGTCTTTTTGAACATGGAAGCTGTATTTGCGGATACACCTTTATCAATTAAAAGATCATGGATTTCAGCAGAGGTCAGTAATCCTCCTTTTAACAGAAATCTGGTATTCAGATAATCGATGGCTGCTCCATGAATTTTTTCCGGAGGTATGCCGCCGGCCTGAACTTTTTTCATAAACTCTTTTCTTGCATTTTTTGCCCGTATAAATACTCTGTTTTTGTTATTATGTTTTAAAAATTTTTTGCCGGTAAAGAGAAGGAGGCAGATAAAAGGAGGGGCAAGTATGAAAAATATAAATATATGATTGAAAAATTTCTGCTGTTTTATCCCTTTAATTGGATCAGCTGAAGTATGCACAGGGAAGATATCCTTCCCTATACGGGCTATTTCCTGTTTATCCTTTTTTTCTATTTCCCCGCCGGCAGCATCATCCCTGGTTAATGAATTGATTTTTCTCCCTTTTTCTCCAAAAACCTCAACAGCTGTCAATATAAGAGATTCTGTTTCAAGTTCCCGATAGCGCTCCTGTTCAGGATCAAAAAAAGAGAGGCCCATAACAGGTATTTTATATTCACCACCTTTTTCCGGAACAATAGCCCATTTCATAATCTTTTCACCCAAAATCGCAGACTCACCCTTGTTAATATTCAATTGGGGTTTGTCCTGATATAGTTTAAGTCCTTTTACATCGGGGAGTTTCAAATCAGGTATCTGCCTTACATTACCTGTCCCTTTAACGGTTATGGTTAATGTGGCGGATTCATTTGCCTTGACTTCAGTGGGAGCAAGGGTTGTTTTTATTTCAAATCTGCCTGCAAGGCCGCTGAAATTATCTGGCCGGTTCAGGTTGGGGAGGGGTTTAACATTAAGTTGAATTTCATTGGATGAAAGATAGACAGGCTTTCCCCTGGATATATTGGAAAAAAGACCCTGATAAACTCTTTCACGCTGGTTTTGTTCATAGGAGGTCATCCTCATGGTGGCCCCGGGAATTTTGTACGCACCTTCTTTTTTGGGTATCAATACATATTTCAGTTCAATAACTTCATATCGTTTAGCATTTATAATAGTACTATACTTTTTTGGTTCAGCAAGGGGTTCAAAGGCAAGACCTTCAACTTTGGGCATTTCAAGGGATACATTGGAAACCTGCTCTCTTCTGAACAGTTTTAAAGTATAAAGGGTATTCTGGTTGACATAGAGGTTATTTTTTGAAACCAGAGACTTTAAAAACAGGGGTCTGTTTTCACTTTCTGTTTTATTATTTTTTTCTTTTAAAACCGTCAGCTTGACGCTGTTGCTGGTATAAGTCTTCTTTTTTATTCTGACCCTGGCAGGCCCGATGAGAAATTCACCCGGCTTTAATGGTGTAAGATAAAACGTATATTCAACGCTGGAACTCATGGTGCCGTTTATTATTTCCAGCCGGGTTGAAGAACCCCCATTGACCACATCGAAAAAAGAGATTCCATCAATGTCCGGAAAACTGCTTTTTCTTTTTCCCGTAACAGTTACTTTTGCCACCACCGTGTCAATCAATAAGACTGATGACCTGTCAAGAGTGAGCTCGACTCTGATATCTGCATAAATATTTAAAGAAAATACGAAAAACAAAATAACAGAAAAGCAGAATATTTTTTTTATAAAATGTATATGCCTCTTCATCTACCAGTCCTTCCCTGACGAAGGTAGATGTTCCTTCCCCCGAAACCTGAAACGATTAATTTCTGAAGGGTCCTCGTCAATATTATTGAGAAACGCTTCGGCCTGATTCCTGTTCATGTCCTCTGTCTGATATTCTTTTGAAGTGTCGGCATCTTTACCCTTGCTCCCCCCTTTTTCAGGCTGATCAGGTTTTTTTTCCTCCTCTGCTTTTTCATTATTCCGGTTCTGATCATCCTCCCCATTATCCGTGTTTTGATTCTCTCCATCTTTTTTTTCATTACTCTCTTTGGTTTGATCTTTTTTATCCTGATCTTCAGGCTTGTTCATATCATTGTCTTGCTTTTTATTTGAATCCTCTTTTTTCTCATCACCCTTCTTATCCTGATCCCCGCTTTTATCCTGTTTTTCTTTCTTTTTTTCCTCCTCCTGCTTCTTGTTTTCTTTTATCATTTTTAAAGCAAGCTCGTAATTGTATCTTGAATCCTCATCCCCTGGATTTAATTTGATTGCCTGGCTGAACGCATGGGCTGCCGACTTTAAATCCCCCTGCTTAAAAAGAGAATTGCCAAGATTGTAAGCAGACCGGAATTTGATCTGTTTGTTTTCGGTTCTTTTTAAAGCACTCCGAAATGCAGCGGAAGCCCCTTTATAGTTTGAATTTTGGAAAGAGGCACAGCCCCTGTTATATCTGTTGCGGACATCTTTAGGGTGATCCATATCTTTTTTAATAAAAGCCTGTTCAGCTTCCTTATAATGGCCTTGTTTATAAAGTTCTTCAGGATTATCACCGGCAAAGCTGTGATTTTCCGAACAGATAATAATCATTGCAATAATCAGAAACAAGCCTGCGCGGTTTAATTTAAGCCCGAGAATCCCCTCAATAACTAAAAAAAGAATGGCAAGCCCTGTGAATATATAAAATCTCTCTTCAAAAACTTTGATCTTGCCGCTTTCAAGCTCTTTTGCCTCTGTTTTCTCTTTTATTCCTTCAAAATAGAGTCTGTCCAGATCAAGATCTCCAGTTACGGATCTTACGTACCGCCCATCCGCAGCTTCTGATATTTTTCTTAAATCTTTTTCATTGAGTTTAGACAAAATAAGATTGCCGTCTTTCTCCTTTTTAAATCCCCCTGTTTTATCAGGTATTGGAGCCCCCGAAGGATCTCCCATGCCATAAACAAATATTTTAACCCCTTTCTCCATTGCTTTCTCGGCCTGTTGCAGCCCCCGACCCTCATTATCTTCTCCGTCGGTTATTACTACAATCACTTTGTCCGTTGCAGATTTAAAGTCAAAGGCATCCAGGGCTGTTTTAATACCATTACCCAGGTCTGTTCCAGGAACAGGCAAAGTATCCACGGTGACACTCCCTAAAAACATGGAGACAGCGTCATAATCGAGTGTTAAAGGAGACTGGACAAAAGCATCCCCTGCAAAGAGAACCAGCCCGACCCTGTCTCCCTCGGCTATTTTCAAAAAATCTGTTATTTCCCGCTTTGCCCTTTCAAGCCTGTCCGGTTTAATATCCTGCGCCTGCATACTATAAGATACGTCGAGCAAAAAAAGGATATCAACCCCTTTGCGCTGTACATCCTGATAATAGGAACCCCACCTGGGCCCGGCGGAGGCCAGGATTAGAAAGATAAGTGCAATTACAAAAAAGAGCCCTTTTAAAAACAGTATCCCTTTTTTTACCTGCCCTGTGAGACTCTGCAAAAGCTCAGCATCGGCAAAAACCCTGAGGGTGACCTTTTTTTTACGGTTTTCAAATAAAATCAGAAAGATTATCACCGGTATAATAAACAGCAGATAAAATGCCCAGGCAGATTCAAACTTCACGGCACACTCCTTAGCAGCAAGCTCTTTGTAAGGACCTCCAGGAGAAGGATCAATAAAGCCGGAAATAAAAAATACCTGTATAATTCTTCAAAATTAAAAAATTGTTTTACCTTTATTTCCGTTTTTTCCAGCTTGTCTATTATATCATAAATTTCCTGTAATTTTTGGCTGTCTGATGCACGAAAATACCTCCCCCTGCCGATCTCTGCAATTTTTTTCAATGTATCTTCATCCAGATCCATCTCTACCTGCTGAACACGTTTTCCAAATATTGTATCAACAACAACCGGCGCAGGCCCAAATCCCCCCACACCTATTGCATATATTCTGGCGCCTGTTGCGGCAGCCGCGGCAGCAGCCTGCATTGGATCTATTCCTCCGGCATTATTTCTGCCGTCTGTCAGGAGAATCAGAACCCTCGATTCAGCCTCAATATTTTTCAGTCTTTTGGCTCCCAGCGCAACTGCCAGGCCGATGGCGGTGCTGTCTCCTGCCATACCTAATTCCATATTATCAATGAGATTAAGGGTTAGCCCCTTGTCCATGGTCAAAGGGGATTGGGTAAAGGCTTTTTCTCCGAAAACAATCAACCCTATCCTGTCATGCTCCCTTTTGCTTATAAAATCATGCACTACATGTTTTACAGCATCAAGCCTGTTCACCCGTTCTTTTTTTATAAAAAAATCAAGAGCCCGCATGGACCCGGAAGTATCAATGCACAGGATTATATCGACGCCGGATGTGTTCACCTCCGAAGAAACATTATACTTCTGTGGTCTTGCAGCAGCAAGCAGAAGGAGAATCAGTCCGATTGTTCTTAGAATAAGCGGTATTTTAGTCAGAAAAAAGGAACCTTTTCCAACCAGGCAGCGTAAATCCGAAGCAGCGGAAAAGGTTATGGCAGAGGGTTTTCTCCTGTACGCAAAAAAAGCGCCCCCTGCAACTAAAACCAGCAGAATTAATAGATGGGGATATGCGAATCTGTACAATTATATTTCCTTGGGTTTTGTTCTATTAATGTATTCCCGGGACAATTCAATCTGTTCTTCCAGATTTGAAGCACTTATAAAAGTATCTGCAAATTTTACCATATCCATTTTTTTTAAGATGTTGAGCAATTCAAGATCAGCCTTTTCTTTGACTACTCCGGAGATTTCATGGGTGGTCATTTCAAGGGGATTAAAAGCCCTGATCCCCCCCATATATTCACGCAAAATTTCGGACAAAATAAAACAAAAACCCCTTTTTTTGTCTCCATCAGGAATCCCGGATAATAAAAGTCCATCGATTCTATTAAAAGCGTGAAGATGAGGGGGTAATGCCGGGGCCCCTGGGCCGGATTTTTTGCTTTTGAAATATTTAATAAAATAATAAGCGGCAATAACAACAAGAATAATAACTATAATTAAAAAAACAATTAACAGAACCTTCTTGATCCCATGCCCGCTGGATATTATGCTTTTTGCGGGACGCAAAAGATTTTCCCCAGGTTTAACTTTTACTAAAGGTTCCACAGGTAAAACAAGTGGATTACTTTTAAGCATTTTTTGCTTGCCATCTTTATCATACAGGCAAATTTCAAGGGGAGGGAGATTAATATCTTCCATTCTGTCCACAAAAATATCTATGGATATTCCTTTTGCCAGATTTTTTTTTCCAACTATATCATAATTATTTAAACCTGTTATTTCAGCATTATCAGAAAGTGTAAATCCGGAAGGAATTTTAAAATTTAAATGTAAATTTACAATCTCTCCTGGTGCGGCTTTTTTTTGCATAAATTGCGCAGTCACTTCATAATCATTGCCGGAAATAGCTCCACGGGAACAAAAACACTCTGGTGTAAAAATAAAAAGGAAAATAAATATAAGGAGGCAATATTTTTTCATTATCTCCGCCCTTTTTCAAGAAAATATCTCATAAGGGGCTTAATTGCAGATTTTTTTGTATTAAGTTCAATCAAAGATGCTCCGCTCCTGGAACATATAGACTTAATATCCCGCTCTTTTTTTTCTCTTTCTTCTTTCCAGAGACGCCTTACCCTCCGGTTTGAAGTGTTAACATGGCAGATTTCACCAGATTCCGGATCGGTAAAAGTTACCCGTCCCATATCAGGCAGACTTTTTTCGGAATCATCCTCGACCCGTATCATTGTAAGGTCATGTTTGCTGGAAGTTATTTTTAAAGCTTTTTCATAACCGGCATCCATAAAATCGGAAAGGAGGAAAACAATACTGTTCCTTTTAACAGTCCTGTTTAAATATGTGAGGGCTGCTTCAATATTAGTTCCGGTGGCAGACTCCTCATGGGTGAAGATCTCCTTGATCAGCCGCCATACATGGGCGCTTCCTTTTTTAGGCGGAATAAATTTTTCCACTGATGAAGTAAAGATAATTGCACCGACTTTATCATTGGTCTTAATTGCAAGAAAAGCCAGTGTCCCTGCAACTTCCGCTATCAGATCTCTTTTAAAACGCTTTCTGGTTGCAAACATGTTGGAGGCCGAAAGATCAATTACAAGTATTACTGTGAGTTCCCTTTCTTCATGGAACATTTTCACAAAGGGTCGGCCGAATCTGGCGGAAACATTCCAGTCTATGATACGAATATCATCTCCTGGAATATATTCCCTGACTTCGGCAAACTCCATACCACGGCCCTTAAAGGCACTTGTATACTGGCCTGCAAACATTTCATTGGCCAGATAACGGGTTTTAAAATGAAATCTTTGAATTGTTTTAATTAGTTCTTTTGACAGCATAACAGATCAAGGCACTTCCAGCCGTTCTAAAATTTGAAAAATAATATCATCAGTTGAAAGGCCATCGGCTTCGGCCTCATAACTGAGTAAAATCCTGTGTCTCAATACATCATAAGCCATGCTTTTAACATCCTGGGGTGTAACATATCCCCGCCCCGCGAGAAAAGCATGGGCCCGGGCGGCCATCCCCAGAAATATAGATGCCCTGGGTGATGCCCCATACGCAATTAAATGATCCAGGTCAAGCCCGAACTCTGTCGATTTTCTGGTGACATTGACCAGTCTTACAATGTAATCAAGCACTTTTTCTTCCATATGAATCTGGCCTACCAGATTTTTTGCAGATAAAAGAACTGAGGCATCAATTTTATTAACCGGTATTTCATCAATGCCGCTGTAAACCCGTTTCATAATCTCTTTTTCTTCGGATTCTGCAGGATAATCTATTTTAATTTTAAGCATAAAGCGGTCGGTCTGAGCCTCAGGCAGGGGATATGTCCCCTCCTGCTCAATGGGATTCTGTGTGGCCAGCACAAGAAAGGGGAGAGGGAGCATAAAAGTTTCATTTCCCACTGTTACCTGCTTTTCCTGCATCGCCTCTAAAAGCGCACTCTGCACCTTGGCAGGAGCGCGGTTGATCTCATCTGCCAGAATAATATTATGAAATATCGGACCTTTCTTGACTTCAAATTTTGCAGTATCCGGCCTGTAAATCTGGGTTCCGGTAATATCGGCGGGGAGAAGATCCGGAGTAAACTGAATTCTCTGAAAGCTCAAATCGATAATAGATGCCAGCCTCTTTACAGCGGTGGTCTTTGCAAGGCCGGGGAGCCCCTCGATGAGGAGATGCCCGTCACAAAGGATACCGATCAGAAGCCGGTCAATGAGTCCCTTTTGACCGACAATAACCTTTTCCAGTTCAGTCATAATACTTCTGACTGCCACATTCTCCTGTTCTACTTTTTCTGTTAATTCTTTTATTTCCATAATGATCACTATTTAATTTTTGTAACTATATTTGTAACTATAGATATTCAGATAATAAATTTCATACGGCCAGATGTTAAAATAAGCTATGGTGAAATTTAAAAAGCTCTGGCTGTTTGAGCGCAGCGAGTTCCAGAGACTTTTAAATTTCCTTTTATCAATCAAATGGCCGGGATTAAAACCAGCCCCCATTTGTTATAGACTTCGACAGGTTGTTACGGAATGAAAATTTTATAAGTTGAACGAAATAGAATCAACTTTTTAAACTTGGCAAATCAGTATTTTAATGACAGTATGCCAGGATTTGAGCAATGAAGAATAAATTAACACAATTTTAAAAAAATATGAATCTAATGTTAACAAGATTAATGTAGTTAAATGAAAAAGCAGGTATTTAAACAATATCTATTCATTAACATGATGCTTCAAAATGGACAACAGATGTTAACTTATACTTTAATTTTATTAAGGAGCTTGTATGCGTAACAAAATTTTTGTCACAGGTTTAATTTTTATTGTTTTAATCTCTTTTACAGGAACAGCCGCAGCCATAAACATGAAATTTCATGGTAACATGTGGCAAACCATCGGATACACTGATTTTGCTTCTACTTTGCAATCCGGCCATAAGAGCGGTAAAACGGATTTTTTCAGTTATAATAATCAGTTAAATCTTGAAGGGGATAAAAAAGGATACGATTTTCTTGACAAGAGGGAGAATATATCTACTTTCTTCGGCCTTACCAAAGCCAGGCTTCGTTTCGAAGCCACGACTGATGACGGGCTGGCTAAATTTGTTTATGGCCTGGAAGTTGGAACCATCAACTGGGGTGATAATGATAAAAAGTTCGGACTTTCAGGTGATGGAGTTAACCAGGAGACCCGATTTGTATATTTGCAGCTGGCTATCCCCAAATTAGGGGATAATCAGTTGATAAGAGCCGGATTGCAGCCAACAAAGATAAATCACTGGGTCTGGACAGAGACAGCCGCAGGATTGACCTGGCACGGAAAAAATGACAAAGCCAAATGGATGGCGGGATGGTATCGGGGTGATGAAGATCTTGCTAATGGTAATGGTGATAACGACAATTATTATGTGGCCAAAATAGAGGGGAACATTTTGTCTGATCTAACCCTGGGATTTTTCGCTGTTTGGGCAGATCTGGGAAATAACGAAATCGAAGCCTATAGCTGGGAAAGCGATTTAAGCACAAAGACTGATGAAAGAGATTATGACGCTCAATACTATTATTTAGGCACAACCGGTAATTTTGATAATGGAAATTTTTTTGGAAATTCTGATTTTATTTATCAGGGGGGAGATATAGAGTTCAAAAATAATACCGTATTACCATCACCCCGTGACCTTGACCGTGAGGCCTGGCTGGGAAATTTAACCCTCGGATATAAGTTTAATAATAAATTTAAACTTTACAGTAACATTCTTTATGTGAGCGGCGACGATGACCCCAACGATGATAAAGCGGAAAATTTCGATTCCATAGATGTTGATGTAAAAGTCGGTATTATATTTTTCAAGGATAGTCTTCTGGCTTCCTGCGACAGGTACATATCGGATGCACCCTATCTTCAGGACAAGGGGCTGATCAACTATGCCCTCACAGGGGAATATAAAATAGATCAAAAACATCATATCAGAGGAGCAGTCCGATATCTGCAAACAGCAAAAGATCTGGAAAGACGCAATGAAAAAGAAAATGACCTCGGGACTGAGTTTGACATATGGTACACATATAAATATAACAAATATGTCAAAGTCAAAGCCGAGTGCGGCTATCTCCTGGCCGGAAACGGGGCTGACCTTTTGACTGCCAGTGACGATGGGGGTGATGTTATCAAAATAGGTGCTGGAGTCCAATTTAAATTCTAACGTATAAGT
>CAZNFB010000083.1:0-10151 GCA_964572105.1 uncultured Desulfobacteraceae bacterium | reverse complement strand
CGCGACCTCCAGCTTGGAAGGCTAGAGCTCTACCAGCTGAGCTACTCCCGCTCATATGAAGCGTTATGTATTAAATTTTACGAAATTTAATATCACAGCCAACAGGATAACAAAAGCCCATAATTGAAACTAAAAACCCATGGGAACCCCTTATTTATCCAATCGTTGATCAACTTCCTTAAATATAGCTTAAAACACTTTGAAAGAAGCAATGCAGTATAAGCAACCTGAATCACACCTCAGATCTCCTACATCGACTCACCTAATGGCTGGTGGTGGGGGGAGGATTTGAACCTCCGAAGGCGCTGCCGACAGATTTACAGTCTGTTCCCTTTGACCACTCGGGAACCCCACCAGATTCATGCTTAAAAGAATAACGGCTGTTTAAATTATGGAGCCAGAGACAGGAGTCGAACCCGCGACATCCTCATTACAAGTGAGGCGCTCTACCAACTGAGCTACTCTGGCAAGAAAGTTCTACACCCGTTTAAAAATACGTATATAAACTTTTTCCAGGAGGAAATCAAGGGCTATTATTTACGATATAAGAGGATATATAAGAGAATAGCTCTGTTTTTTTCGTAATAACGGCTTTTTTCACCATTTTTTACCTGTTATAATGTTTCAGATGAAATATAGTAAAAAAACCTAAAGTTTTTAAATTTCTGATTCTATAAAAATTTCTTTAAACGCTTATTTTGATTTAACTCATAACCAGCACGCTGAACTAGTTCTTTAACTTCTCCGGTATACTTGGTGGCGCATTTAATCACCCCTGCTGCAAGTATTATATCATATGTCTTAAACGAAGTTGCGTTATATTTATCAAGGTTTTTCTTAAGCCTTCCAAGAAGGGGTTTTTCACCTTTTTTGTCTGTTTCAAGAGCCAGCACAGCAAACCCATGATTATCAAATTTAGCAATTATATCTGAATCTCTATATGTTTTTTGTAGCATTTCACACAATGCATTAAGGGCTATAAGCTCTTCGGCCCCACCATATTTCTTGCTGATAGCATCCCGATTAACTATATCCAGCATAAGAATAATAGTTTGCACACCTTTCCTGTTAGCAAGCTTTATCTGATGATCTGCAAGCAGATAAAATCCTCTGGGATTATGCAGACCTGTAACCTGATCAGTTAAGGAAAAATCCGACGCTACCCCGTCTAAATCTTTTTGTAAAGCCTCTTTTTCTTCTAAAAGATCCTCAGCCTCAAGCAAAGCTTCCTTATATTTTTGCAAGGCTTCTATAATTTCATCCGAGTCAGTTGCATGTTCTATTATGAGATATTTTTTTTTTTTAAAACACAGCGCTGTTGCATGACAATAATGCACATCATGCTCGTAATCAACTTCTGTCCACCATCCTGATCCAAGGGGCTGGGAAGTATCCGGCTCACCACTCCAAATTTTGCCGGCTTCCATTATAAAATTTTTGAGAAATGGAAACATATTTTCAGGATTCAGCCTGGGGCTATCCAGCTGCATTGAGGGATTAATTTTTTTTACCCACGAAGGTAACACACCGACGACATTGAATAATAAATCATTATCAAATTCCAGTGCCATAGCACCCATGGGTGCTATCAGATCAATCATATCTTTTTTTCCCACGTCGTTATTATCCTTTAATTATCCAGCATTTTTTCAATTAAAGAAACAAACGCTCCATTTATACCCCTACCGGTTTTGGCACTGACCACTACTACCTCCCACCCTTTGGCAATCAGTTCATCAATGGCATTCCTTTTAATTTTGGTTCGATCTTTCAAATCAGTTTTATTCACCAGGCAGATAAAAGGGAGTTTACCAAGGACAGATTCTATTTTTTCATGCAAGGAGATGGCAGAATTGATTGTTGAAATACGGGTGGCATCCAGAACAAGAAAATATCCATCCATGCCGGCTGAAAAATCAATATTAATCTTTTCAACCCGATCTTCACCACAAAAATCCCAAATCGAAAGAATAATATTTCCCCCATCAAAATTTAATGCCTTGCTGTATGTGGAAATACCCATGGTAAAATTATAGTTTTGGGGGATTTTATTAACAAGATAACGGAGAATAATGCTGGTTTTACCGGTGGCCACAGCACCTAAGATACATATTTTTTTTTCTACAGGTTCCTGCAAAGCCTCCATGTCTGATAAAAACATTGTCTCTTCAATGCCCTGCACCTCAAGAAATGTACTGGTATCAGATACCATGGCAACAGTCTGCATAACCTTTTCTTCAACATCTATCTCCCTTGCAAACAGATCCTTTACATAACTGGTAAAAGCCCAGGGACTGGTCCTTAAACCAAGTTCATGCATGCAATTTTCAACATCTAAAAGCATATCCCAGCACGTCTGATACCGCTCTTCCAAATCCTTGGCAAGGGCCTTGATGATGATATTACGAAGGGCTGCAGGAAGACCTTTTACAATATTTTCCGGAGGCTCAAAATCCGCCTTTCTGACCTTGGCAAGTATCTGAAAGGTATCACCTTCAAATAATCTTTTCCCGGTTACCATCTCATAAAGAATAGAACCTATGGCAAAAATATCAGACCGGGGATCCAGAGTCTTCCCTTCGGCTTGCTCCGGGGACATATATGCAACCTTCCCTTTAATTGTTCCCATCTGAGTCGCTGTATTCTGACTGGAAGCCTTGGCAATCCCAAAATCTATTATTTTCACCTCCCCTTCATAGGTGATAAAAATATTAGGAGGACTTATATCCCTGTGTATTATGTTAAAAGGCTCTCCCCTGAGAGTTTTAAGACCATGGGCGTAGTAAAGACCTTTGCAAATGGCTGCAATTATATAAAGAGTTTTTTCAAGCCCAATGGGTTGACATCTTTGCTTTGAAAGATCCATAGTCTCTTTCAGGTTCTTTCCTGACAGATACTCCATGGCAATAAAGAAGTCACTTTCCATTTTACCAAAGTCATATATTCGGATGATATTCTCATGTTCAAGAAAAGCGGCCAACCTGGCTTCATCAATAAACGATTCCAGCAGCCTGTCTTCAGCGGCCAGATGGGGCAATATTTTTTTTATGGCGATCAATTTTTCAAAGCCCTCATCACCGGTGAGCTTGGCCCGATAAAGTTCAGCCATACCGCCAACTGCAATCTGGTCAAGGAGCAAATATTTTCCAAACCTAACTGGTTGAAACGTCTTCATAAACAATCCCCAGATTAACAAGTTAACACCCTGCACAAAAATTATACATGATCCAAAGCAGCCTGGTGCTTAGCAGATAAAATCGGTGTATTAAAGACAAGGGCCGACATTTCTCCAGACTTGCTTATATCCAGCTGCAACGCATCCTTATCAATTTCAAAATATCGTGATATGGTATCAATTATATCCCTTTGCAAATCCTTTAAAACATCATCGGAAATTTCCAGTTTATCATATATTAAAGCAAGTTTAAGTCTTTTTTTTGCCGTTTGACCACTATTATTTTTATTGCCAAAGAGTTTTTGGACTATTTCAGCAAACATTTTACCTCCCTATCTTACCTGAGCCAATTTTTTATCTTCTGCAAAAAGCCTGTGCCATTGCAAGGTACCTGAATCGGAAGGTCTGGATGACCATCAAGCCTCATGGCAATTCGTTTAAATGCCTGGCCGGCCTTGGAACCCTCAAGCATAACAAGGGGTTTCCCCATATTAGACGAAACAATCACATGCTCATCAGATTCAACCAATCCCACCAAATCTATGGAGAGAACATCAGTCACATCTTCGTGACTTAGCATGTTACCATTTTTTACCATCTGAGGATTGATTTTGTTTATAATAAGCTTGGGAGTAATGGACCGTGCATAAAGCAGACCTATGACTCTATCGGCATCACGAACCGATGACACCTCGGGAGTACAGATAACCACTGCTTCATTTGCAGCTGCAACAGCATTTTCAAAGCCTTGCTCAATTCCTGCGGGGCAATCCATAAGAACAATATCATATTCTGTTTTTAGAATTTTTCCCAGCGTAACCATATCTTCAGGCTTTAATACAGTCTTGTTATCACTTTGCGATGCAGGTATAAGAAACAGATTATCAATCCTTCTATCTTTTATAGCAGCCTGGGAAAGCTTGCATTTATTCTTAACCACATCAACAATATTAAAGACAATACGATTTTCCAACCCCATAACCACGTCAAGATTTCTAAGGCCGATATCCATATCGACCACGGCCACCCGTTTTCCAGCCATGGCCATTGCTGCTCCGATTGAAGAGGTTGCAGTGGTTTTTCCCACGCCGCCTTTCCCAGAAGTTATTACAAAAATTCTTCCTTCCAAAGTACACCTCTTTAAAATTAATGTTTTATTTTTCCCCTGCTGTTTTAAAGACTCATTTAAACAGTTAATGCAACACTTATAACTAAAAATCAACTTGCAAACAACAGCACATAGCATTTACGGTATAATAATTTATCGTATCTCCGGCCATGGTAAGCGCCCAAATGGGTTTGCCTTAAGATAATCATCCACCACCACAACACCATTTTCAACACGGGCTACTTCCGCACTTTCCCTTTGATACGTTCCCGAACCAGCTCCAACAAAGCTGCCTATCTGCACCAAGGAAGGGCAAAAATCGAGGGCAAGAATAATCGCCTCTTCATTATCCGGCTGTCCGGCAAGAGCAGTTCCACTCAAACGACCCATTACCAGGATATCACCTCCGGCAATTATTTCCGCACCTGGGTTTACATCCCCCATAATAATAAGATGCTTTTTGGTATTAACTTTTTGCCCCGACCTGACCCTCCCTGCAAGCATGAGAACATCACTGTTATAATGCTCCCAGGAACGTTTTATATCCCTTTGCCGAATCCTTTCCTTTGACGGGGAACGCTTGGGAAAAGAGCCGGAAACATGCCCTACACTAAATGTATCTTTAAGATATTTTTCCATATTCCGGACAAGCTCTTCATGGGCGTCTTCATCCCCCGTATCAATAACAACTTTTGCATTAATGGTTAAATGGCCCAGCCGCTCAAAAATTTTCCCCACATTCTGTCTTAACAATTCAAAGGGCTGCAAAGGGTCGAGAGTTATAGTGAGACCATCGCCAACCCCTTTTAACCTCACAGGCAACATTTCATTAGTTTTATATTTCATCTATTAAAAATCCAAAAAGCTTTAATGTCCCATCAAGAATGAAATCTTCTTAAACTGCAACTATATGAGAAAGAAATTTATGTGTCAAGGAAGAAAAATCAAATCTCCAGGCTGAAAAATATAGAAAATTTTTAACCGTTGAACCAACTTTTTTATAAGTATTCAGTTGCATTTTCAGTTTCCCTGATATACCGTTTATTCAGGGTGCGTTTTCAGCATTGAATTTAAAATTTAATAACTATTCGGCTAATATGTACGTCAGCAGGTATAATCTGCTGCGTATCTTAACTCAGCGACGCTGAATACTTGCAAAATTTAAAATATCCGAATAAAAAGACTGCCTGTTCCACCTTTTTTTACAACACCATGATATAATCATCTGCCCCCAAAAAAACTGTCTTGGAAAATTTAAAAAAAATTTTAAAAACCCATATAAAAACAGATAGTTAAAAAATAAAAAAACAATTTAACTATGAATAATCCAAAACAGAACCACTATTTTTTTCACAATTTAATTAAAAATCTGTCAATAACTGAAAAAACAGTAATAACTGCCCTGGCATTTATAATATTTCTGGCTGTGGCAATGATTGTAAACCTTATCACAGTTGAAATAGTAACCACTGTCAGAGCTTATGTGTCGGGGGAGGGTATCTATTCCAAAGCCCAAAAAGACGCCATCTATTCCCTTATTAAATATTCAAAATCCCGGGATGAAACTGACTATAAACGTTTTTTAAATTCAATGGAAATCCCCATGGCCGGACGCAGAGCCCGCATTGAACTTGAAAAATCGGTTCCCGACCTGCAACTTGCCCACCAGGCTTTAATTGAACTTGGATCTGATCCGGATGATATAAAAAATATAATCCGATTATTTACCATGTTTCGCTCTGTTGGTTCTGTACACCGAACAATAACTGAATGGGAAATAGCTGACAAGAATAATGTTGAATTAATTAAATTAGCCGAAAAATTACATAAAGTTATTTTAAATGGCGGAAATAACAGAAAACAACAAGATGCCATTCTTGCTGAAATAGACCGCGCAAACCAAAATGTGGGTTCTGCAGTAAATGCTTTTTCAAATAACATAAATGATCTTGCACAGCTTGCACTAAATTTTTCCCATTGCTTTGTGATATTAACATTTATTCTCTTCTTAGGAACCGGCATCCCCATATTTATTTTAATTTCCAATGATACCAGAAAAAAGATCTTATTACTCCACAACGGGGTTAAAAAAATTGCAAGGAGCAATAGTGCCGATGAAATCGGAATAGATTCCACAGATGAATTGGGGCGCCTTGCCAGGTCTTTTGAAAAAATATCAACAAATTTTTTAGCCGCCAAAGCCGAATTACAGAAAAAAAATCTTGAACTTACAACAGCCCATGAAAATATTATAAAAAGCCGGGACAAAGCGCTGGAAGGATCACGCTTAAAGTCTGAATTTCTTTCCAATATGAGCCATGAAATCCGTACACCCATGAACGGAGTCCTTGGCATGACAAGCGTCCTTTTAGCCACTGAATTGACAGATGAACAACTGGAGTTTGTAAAAATCATTCGCAATAGCGGGGACTCATTAATAACAATTATCAATGATATTCTTGATTATTCTAAAATCGAAGCCGGAAAGCTCGATTTTGAAATTATCGATTTCAATTTAATAGTAACAATGGATGAAGTTACCGATCTTATGGCCATTAAGGCCAGTGAAAAGAGCCTCCAATATACCGCTGTGGTTTCAAAGGAAGTTCCTCCTTTTTTATGCGGTGATCCTGGTCGATTGCGTCAAATACTAATCAATATAGTGGGAAATGCCATAAAATTTACACAGGAGGGAGAAATTTCTCTCCGTACTTCCCTTGATCAGGAAGAGGCAACCCGTGCGGTCATACGCTTTAGTATTTCTGATACAGGAATAGGTATTCCCACGGAGAAAATAGACCTATTATTCAAATCTTTTTCCCAGGCGGATGGTTCAACGACCCGTAAATTTGGAGGAACAGGCCTGGGTCTGGCTATTTCAAAACAACTCGCAGAACAGATGGGAGGGGAGATCGGTGTAAATAGTGAACAAGGAAAAGGCTCCGAGTTCTGGTTTACAGCCGTTTTCGAGAAACAACCTGAAAACAAAAATAAAGATTTCCTTATTCCCGGAGACACCAGAAAAACGCGGATTCTCATAGTAGATGATAACAGAATAAACAGGTATGTTTTAAAAGAACAATTAAAATTGTGGGGATACCAGTATTCTGAGGCACAAAATAGTATCCAGGCGTTGGAAGAGCTTCACCTTGCCCTGACCCTCAAAAACCCATTTAAAATTGCAATTATTGACATGTATATGCCTGGGATGAATGGAGACATTTTAGGACAAAAAATAAAACAGAACCCAGGCCTTAAAAATACAAAGCTCATCATGATGACATCAATGGGAAAAAGAGGAGATGTAAAACAACTGCAAAAAATAGGCTTTACAGCCTACCTGACCAAACCGATCAAGCAATGGCAGCTCTATGAGTGTCTCTCAAAGGTTGCCGGCATAAAAAAAGAAACAGCAAAAGAAAAGCCGCCGGCACTTATCACACGCCACTCAATTTCAGATGATCAAAAACGAAAAATCCGTATACTGATAGCTGAAGACAACAGAACAAATCAAATGGTTATATTAAAAATTCTTGAAAAACTCGGGTACAGTGCTGATGCTGTGGCAAATGGGAAAGAGGCTGTTGAGGCGCTGGAGATGTTTCCTTACGCAGCTGTATTGATGGACTGCCAAATGCCTGAGTTGGACGGATATGGTGCAACCAGAATAATCCGTAACTCTGAATCAGAAGCACTCAATCGCAAGGTGCCTGTTATTGCTCTAACAGCCAGCGCCATGCAGGGGGATCGGGAGAAATGCATTAAAGCAGGCATGGATGATTACCTGAGCAAACCGATTGACACGCAAAAGCTTTATGAAATGCTTGAGAAATGGATACCATCTCAAACAAAGTAGTCTACCCATTTCATCCATGCCCAACTTTCCGCTATTTTCCCAGTTCCTTTAAATCTTTATAATTATCCAGCGATTCTGGATTAATAAGCGCATCCCGGTTTTTAACATCTTCATTTTGAATAATCTTTTTTACAGCAATTTCAACTTTTTTCATATTCAGGGTATATGGTATATCGGCAACTTTTATAATTTTTGCGGGAACATGTCTCGGAGAAGCATTTTCCCTTATCAGTAAATTAATCTTATCTTTTAGTTCTTCTGTTAGTCTTGACCCCTGAGCCATCTTCACGAACAGAATCACCCTGACATCATTTTTCCAGTCCTGACCTACAACAACGCTGTCTTCAACCTCTTTTAAGCCATCCATGAGCCGATAAATATCTGCTGTCCCTATTCTAACACCTCCAGGATTCAATGTCGCATCAGAACGGCCGCAAAAAACAACCCCACCATTTTTCGTAATTTTAATAAAATCTCCATGGCGCCAGACCCCTGGATAAACATCAAAATAAGCATTATGATATTTCTCACCATCCTGGTCATCCCAAAAATAGATCGGCATGGATGGAAAAGGAGACAAACAGACAAGTTCTCCTTCCTCATCAACAACAGGAGTACCCATGGCATCATAAGCTTTTACATCCATGCCAAGACAGCAGCACTGGAGTTCACCTGAATATACCGGACCCATGGGATTTCCCCCGGCAAAGCACCCGTTAAGATCCGTTCCCCCTGCAATTGAAGATAACTGAAGATCCTTTTTAATATTTTTATAAACATACTCAAAACATTCTTCTGACAATGGAGAACCTGTTGAAAGAAGCATTCTTAAAGGTGTAAGGTCATATTTTTCAGACGGGATTAAGCTGGCTGAGCTGATTGCAGAAATATACGCAGCACTTGTTCCAAAAACAGTCATTCCCACATCCTGGGCAAATTCCCATAAAACACCTTCATCCGGATAAAAGGGCTGACCATCATAAAGAATAACCGTTGCACCAACTGCAAGTGATGATACAAGCCAGTTCCACATCATCCATCCACAGGTTGTAAAATAGAATATTCTATCTTTTCTCCCAAGATCAGCATGGAGTATCAATTCCTTTAAATGATTTATAAGAATTCCGCCAACACTTTGAACCATACATTTTGGAAGTCCTGTGGTACCTGACGAATACATTATATATACAGGATGATCAAAAGGGAGCTGCTCAAAATCTAACACAGCGTCTTTGTCGTTTGAAATAAAATCACCATAGGAAATCCCATGGGGGATACCGCTTATATCCGGATTTTCCTCTGTATAGGGGACAACAATGACCCTTTCAATGGAATCGAGCCGCTGCAAAACATCGGTTATACGATTAAGAGAATCGACCTTCTTCCCCTTATAGGAATAGCCGTTTGCCGTAAAAAGAACTTTAGGCCTTATCTGACCGAACCTGTCAAGAACCCCTTTTATTCCAAAATCAGGGGAGCATGAAGACCATATGGCTCCAATACTTGTGGCGGCAAGCATGGCAAATATAGAGTGGGGCATGTTCGGCATAAATCCTGCCACCCGGTCCCCCTTTTTAACCCCCATTTCCTTAAGAGATTTGGCAAGACGTGCCACCTCATCATATAACTGTGCATAGGTAATACTGATTTTATCTCTGGTCTCCCCTTTAAAAATAATTGCAATACGATCATCTCTATGCCGAAGCAGGTTTTCCGCAAAATTCAATTCGGCCCCATCAAACCATTTAACATTCGGCATTTTAAGTTTATCCATCACACTGCCGTAAGGAACCGACGCGATAATCTCCGTAAAGTCCCATATACTTGCCCAAAAATCAGAAATATTTTCCACAGACCACCTGTGCAGGGAGGAATATTCAGAAAAATCCTTATTGTGCCTGGAATTAACAAATTGCATAAACCTGTACATATTGGTCTGTTTTTTTCGTTCATCCGATGGAGTCCAGAGTAATCTGCTCATAATGCTTCCTTTGACAAAATATACTATTACT
>CAZNFB010000082.1:0-10211 GCA_964572105.1 uncultured Desulfobacteraceae bacterium | reverse complement strand
GAAAGTGTAGGAATATCAAGATATTGCTACGCTTTTGTAACGCAGTCAGGCAGGAGGGATCGACGCTTAAAATACCAAGTTATTTCGTCCCCGTTCCTTAGTATCTTACTCCTGAAATTCGTATTTTTCCCTGGCAGAAAACCTAAAAGATAATCCACGTTTTGAGAGGTTACTTATTTTTCGAGGGGACATCCTTGACTTTGCTTTGTTGTTTTCATATAAAAAGTATACTTCTAATCTTATAATCTTAACAATAATTATATATATGACTCTGTTGATTTACTATCTTTTCAAAAAAAGGAAATATCTCATTGAATTTTATACCACTGGAAGCAATCTCTCCCATTGATGGACGCTACCGTAAGGTAGCAGGGGAACTTGCCGATTATTTTTCAGAAAGCGCTTTAATTAAATATCGACTTCTTGTGGAAGTTGAATATTTTATTGCATTGTGCAGGCTTCCCATACCCCAGCTGAAAGATCTGGAGAGTAATCTCTTTGAATCAATAAGAAATATCCATCATAACTTTACCCTGGAAGATGCAGAGAAGATTAAGGAGATTGAAAGTATTACCAACCACGATGTTAAGGCCGTGGAATATTTTTTAAAAGAAAAATTTGATGGGCTTGGCATCGGTAAATACAAGGAATTCATTCATTTTGGATTAACTTCCCAGGATATTAACAATACAGCTGTACCAGCTTCATTAAAAGATGCCTGGCTCCATGTGTTAAAGCCGGCACTGGAAGATGTTATTTGTACCCTTGAAGAAAAAGCTGATGCGGGCAAGGATATTCCCATGCTTGCCCGGACCCATGGACAACCCGCGTCTCCCACTATGCTCGGCAAAGAAATCAATGTTTTTGTTTACAGGCTAAAAAAGCAGATTGAACTTATTAATCATATACCTTTTTCAGCTAAATTCGGAGGGGCAACAGGAAATTTTAATGCCCACCATGCGGCCTATCCTCATCTGGACTGGGTCGCCTTTGGAGAAAATCTGGTTAATGAAATTTTGGGTCTTCACAGATCAAAGTTGACTACCCAGATAGAGAACTATGATAATTTAGGAGCATTTTGTGATAATTTAAAGCGTATTAACACAATCCTCCTCGATCTTAACAGGGATATATGGACCTATATTTCGATGAATTATTTCAAGCAGAAGATTATAAAAAATGAAGTTGGCTCTTCTGCCATGCCCCATAAGGTAAATCCCATCGATTTTGAAAATTCAGAGGGAAATATTGGTTTTGCAAATGCAATTTTTGAACATCTTTCTGCCAAGCTCCCTGTTTCAAGACTCCAGCGGGATTTAACAGACTCCACAGTAATTCGAAATCTCGGAGTCCCTTTTGCCCATACTCTTATTGCCTTGAAATCCTTGAAAAAAGGTTTAAATAAACTGGTGGTGAACAAAGATGCTATTTTAAAGGATCTTAATGACAACTGGGCAGTTGTTTCTGAAGCTGTTCAGACAATTTTGCGCAGGGAAGGATATCCTGAGCCCTACGAAGCTCTTAAATCCCTGACCCGTACAGGTTCGGTAATTACCAGGCCTGTGATGGAAAACTTTATTCAAGGGCTCGATATTTCAGATGGGATCAAGGAAGAATTAATGAAAATTACACCTGAAAACTATACAGGGATATACGGAATTAAAAAAATATGAAAATGCCCCCTGCTTTTCCTAAACCTGCTGCCACACTTATTTTTTTACGGGATGGTTCTGACGGGCTTGAAACTTTTATGCTTTTAAGGGATCCCAAGGCTTATTTTGCTCCCGGAGCCCTTGTCTTTCCAGGAGGACGTCTTGATGAGGGTGACAGGTCAAAAGCATTGCGTGATTACTCTGACGGTGCATCCGACCTTGCTGATGACAGGTTCTCTCTTTATATGACCGCAATCCGTGAAGCTTTTGAGGAATGCGGCATTCTTCTGGCACGTCCTGTGGGGGAAAGGGATATTATTTCCCAGGATCGTCTTAAATCCCTTCAGCCTTACAGGGACTTATTGAACAGGGGAAAAATCTCTTTAGGTGAGTTTTTGAAATCTGAAAAAATAATCCTGGCATGTGACAGGTTAACCCCCTTCGCCCATTGGATCACCCCTGAAAAATTACCGGTCCGTTATGACACCTTTTTTTTCCTTGCCAAAGCTCCGCCTGACCATCCTGGACTCCATGACGGCTATGAATCTGTTGATTCTTTCTGGACAACTCCAAAAAAGCTAATTGAAAAATCGGATGCCGGAAAATATTTTCTCATGTTTCCCACCAGAGCCAATGCTGCAAAACTCGGAGAGAGCAATAATGTAAAGGATGCAATTACAGCGGCCAGGTCATCAGATATTATTACAGTGATGCCGGTTGTTGAAAAGCGTAAAACAGAAACCTATGTTGTAATTCCTCAAAAAGCGGGATACACAGTAACTGAAGGGCTTTTGGCGGTCCCCTAAAATGAAAAAAAAAATCACAGCATTTGAAAAAAGGATAAAAAGGCAGGTTACATCGAGAAAACAGAGGTTTTTTGTTTCAGTAACTCCTGGCCTTACAAAACTCTGTTTTAATGAACTTAAATCCCTTGATCTCTCTTATGATGAGATATCAATAACCTCTGGAGGTGTTGAATTTTCGGGATTTCTCCATGACTGTTACCTCGCAAATCTCCATTTGCGAACTGCCAGCAGAATTTTAATGAGAATAACAGATTTTAAAGCTTCTAATTTTAGAACCCTTGATAAAAAAATTTTAAATATTCCCTGGGAACTCTATTTAAAACCGGAAGTCTCCCTTCAAATCTCTGTGAGCTGTAAAAGCTCCAGGCTTTATCACAGCGGGGGGGTTTCGGAACATGTTGAAGATGGAATCCATAAAAGACTTTCAGCAATTTTTAAGGAGACCAGGATCGGTTTTGACAAAAATAATCTGCAGATTATTTTTGTAAGAATTATTGACGACAGGGTAACAATTTCGTTTGACAGCTCAGGAGAAAGCCTATACAAACGGAACATAAAGACAAGTTGGAGTGCTTCTCCTCTTCGTGAGACCCTCGCATGTGCTGCACTTCAATTTTCAGGCTACACAAAAGACATTCCTCTTATAGATCCCATGTGCTCAGCAGGAACTTTTTCTCTTGAATCTGCTCTAATCGCTACGAACACTCCTCCTGGCTTATATAGAAGCTTTGCATTCATGAACTGGCCCTGTTTTAAGCAGACCAGATATAAACAGATTCTAAGAAAAGCCAAACAAGAGATTGTATTATCAAAAACTCCATCAATCTTTGCGTCGGATAAAGATATAAAATCAACATCTGCATTTTCAAAAGCTATTAAGGGATATGATTTTTCGGAACTTATCAATATTCAGACCAGGGATTTTTTTGAATTTTTGCCGGAAAATTTGACTGATAAAAAAGGACTTGTGGTTTTTAACCCCCCATATGGCCTTCGGTTAGGTTCCATCAAGGAGAGTGAAAAAATATTTCTTTCCATAATGGATAAACTGGGAAAAGATTACAAAGGGTGGCGGTTTGGAATAATTGTTCCGCAAAAAAAAATGATTAAAAAAATACCTTTTAAATCCGATTCCCACCCTTTTTTACATGGAGGCCTTGAGCTTTATTATTTAACTGGAAGGGTTTAACTCTGGAATACTAAATTTACTCTATTACAGAGTTAAAACCTTTGGTACGCGTACCACGAGCTTTTAAGAAAATTATTTTGGGTCATTATCAATTGTAAGATATATTCCAGTATTATTTTCTCTTTGCTCTCTTCCCAAGATTAATTTCAAAAAAAGCCTGTGTAAGTATGCCCCTCAGGTTTTCTCCTTCCATCCTTACGAAATAAACTATCTGACAATCTATATCTTAACACTCTCTAAGGTGTGAAAATTATGGAAGAAAAAAATTCTGTGATGATATTGATTTTTTTATTGGGGGGCGAAAAGTTCGGCATTGAGATTTCTGGTGTTATAGAAGTAAATAGACTTCCCAAAATCCTTCCCATCCACAGCACTGATAATTCCCTAATCGGACTGATAAATTTTCATGGTGAAAGCGTTCCTGTTGTAGCCCTGGATAGATTTTTGAACCTGGCCTCCAATGGAATTGAAAAAAATGGAATTGAAAAAAAAATTTTTATTGCCTTACGAACAAAAAAAAATCCCATCTGCTTTTTGGTGGATGGCCTGGCAGGTTTTGAAAAGATAATGGAAGAAGAAATAAAAAAAGATAGAGACGCTCCTTCCATGCCCAGGGTTGATTATTTAAAATTTGTATGGGTCAGGTCTGATGTAATGATCCCGGTTCTTGATCTTAACTTTTTAACGGAAATAACAGTAGAAAAAGGCTAAGGGTTCGCTAAAAACATATGACATTACCGATAACAAAGAAAGAATATAATAATATTTCAAGTCTTGTCATGGAAAAAAGCGGCATAAGGCTTGGGCCGGAAAGCTATAAACGTATGGCCATTATAATAAATGAGAGGGCAAGAAAAACAGGGTTGAAATCGCCGCATGCGTATGTTGGCTATCTTAAATCAGGCAAAAACAGCGTTGAACTGGACTGGCTGGTGAATGAGATTGCTGTTCCGGAAACCTACTTTTTCAGAGATAATAATCAATGTGACGCCTTACGATATTATATTTTGCCGGAGCTTATAAAATCCATCAGGAAAAAGCGGCTTCGGATCTGGTCAGCAGGCTGCTCCACAGGTGAAGAAGCCTATACCATAGCGTTTATTCTTACACAGGCTATTTATGATTTAAACCTGTGGGATATTGAAATAATCGGTACGGATATTAATAAAAACTCCATAAAAAAATCGAAAAACGGTGTTTACACAAAAAATTCATTTAGGGGAGTAGAAAAGGGATTAATCAACAGGTATTTTCATAAAACCGCAAAAGGGATGATGATTAAAGAACCTGCGGCAAGACTTGCTGCTTTTGAACCATTTAATATGAAACTTGATAAAGGAGGCAGATTCCCTGATAAATATCGCGGGTTTGATATTATTTTCTGCAGAAACGTTCTAATCTATTTTGAAGAAAAGGTGAGCAGGAATATCATAAACGGATTCATTGATTCTCTTAACCCAGGGGGATATTTTATTACAGGTCACGCAGAAGCATTTCTGCTTCCCAGGGAATTTTTTCTTCCTCTCCGGACAAATGATACATACATATATCAGAAAAAAGAGAAGCATTCCGAAAACAGAATAAAAAAATCGGAGACCAAAGATGAAAACCTCTCCCCTTTAAGTGCAAAGCTTCCTTTAAATAACCTTGCAGCAACTGATCCGCCAGGCAGCCCCAAGGAAACAGCTCAAGGGATGGAAACAAAAAAACGGGATTCATATGATTCGGCTTACCAAAATGCCCTTGTTTTTTATTTTCAGGAAAAATACGCAGAAGCTTCAGTAGAGCTTGAGAAATTGACCTTTTTACATGATGTTGATGCCATGCGCCTTGCATCTTTAATAAAGATAAACCTGAGGGACTTTGATAATGCCAGGGGCTATGCCGAGAAAATGCGGGGAAAAAATGAATTTTTGCCTGATGCCTATTATATTGAAGGCCTTGTTTATGAAAACGAGAATGATTATGAACGGGCCATAAAGGCATATGAAACAGTCCTTTTTTTAGACGATAATTTTTTTCTGTCCCATTTTAGGTTAGGGCATCTGTATGGCACTTCAGGGAGGAATAAAGCGTCTGCCCGCGCTTTTAAAAACGGGTTGGCTGTTATAAAAAACCAGGACGATGGCAGAATACGGATACTTTCGGGGGGATTTACAAAAAAGACTCTGGAAGATATCTGTAAAAGAAGAAATTTATTAAACCCATACTCATAAATTTTAAGTGCTTTTCCCATGGAAAAAGTAAATGATAAAACAGGATAGATATCGTAAATTCGCAAATTTGTTAAGAGAATTAAAAAAAACCTCTGAACTTTCCATAGCAGAAATTATGGAAGAAAAGGATGGCAGTTCTGAGAGATATCTTATTTTTTCCATGGGAAAAGAGTCCTTTGCATTACCTGTAACACAGTTGAGGGAAGTTCTTTTAAATAAACTGATTGTCCCTGTGCCTGGTGCTCCGGCTTCTGTCCATGGAGTGGTGAATTATATGAACAGGATTATATTGGTAACCAATATGCATAATTTATTTCAGATACCATATGAAAAAAAAGATAATCCCTTTCTTCTGGTGACCAGAGGTATTAATTCTGAGTTAGGGATACTCGTTGACGGCCTTGTGAATCTTACCACAATTGATCAGGAAGATATAAAACCAAAAATTTCCGGTCAGAATGAATTTGTCAATAGATTGACCAGAGGAGAGATTTATTACAGGGAAAAACTGGTGACACTTCTCGATTTAAACAGGCTTGATTAGAAGCGCTTGCTTCAATTAAATGGAGGGATTATGTTTGAAAACTTTAAGAACTTAAATTTAAAACAGGCTTTTAAATTACTTGTTCTGCTCGTCTTTTTTTCAGGAATACTCGTTATTTTTACTATATTAGAGGTTGCAAAGACTGCTGATTTTCAAAAATTTGCTGGAAAACATGCCCAGTTTTTTGGTCTTTTTAGTCTCCAGGTGGAAAAATTAAAACATATAGACTCTCCGGATAAATATTCCCGGGAGATAAATATGATTTTTGATCTTAAATCAGATATTCCCGGTGATATGGGGGCGAACCTGCTCTTAAGCAAAATAAAATCTATCGCTCAAATGCCTTTGGCCAGAATAAACTTTTTTGAGGGGTTAGCACTCAGGGCGACGGGCTTTGGGGATGCCTTGACCGTAGCGGGTGATAATGTAAATATAATTATTGGGATGGAAAAAATAATAAAAGATTACAGGAGCCATAATATTTCCCATGATAAGCTTTTAAAGGAGATGGAACTTTTTTCAGAAAAGATGGTGGAGGACTGCAGGGTATTCAGCGATATAATTGATGAAGTTACTAACCTTGTTTCTGCAATATCGGCTGGCCTTGTTACGATTTTACTGCTTCTCCTTACGGGTCTCTACTGGTATATCTACAGGTCGGTGGTACTCCCTTTGTCCCATGTTAGAAATGATATTCATACTTCTTCAGGGGAGCTCCATGCAAATTCAAAACAACAGCTCCAGTCCGCATCGCATCAAACATCGTCAATGTCCGAAATAGGTTCAGTTATGCAGGAACTTGTAGCCACGTCAAAGCAGATTTTTGAAACTTCCTCAAGGGCCACAGTGCTATCCAAAGATACAAATAAAGCTGTTGACAATGGACATGCATCCATTGATCAGGCAATGGCCGGGATGAAGATAATAAAAAAAAAGGTGGAAATCAGTGCGTCCAACATGCTTTCCCTTGGAGAAAAATCCCAGCACATAGGGGTTGTTCTCGATGTAATAAACGAGCTCTCACAGCAGATGACAGTTCTTTCCTATAATGCCACCATTGAGGCGGCAGGAACAGGGGAAATGGGTAAGAGATTTATGGCTGTGGCCGACAGAATCATAAAGCTTGCGGAGCGGAGTGTTGAATCGGCTAAAGAAGTAAAAACTATTATAGAGGATATACAGACCGATTCCAATAAAACGATTATGTCAACAGAAGATGGCATTAAAGCTGTGGAAGAGGGAATCCTTTTTTCCCAGGAGGTAAAAGGAGCTCTAAAGCGGATAGCCGATTTTACAGAGCAGGTAGTGACATCCATAGATGAAATTAATCTTTCGGTGAATCAGCAAAAAACCGCTATTGAGCAAGCCGCCTCTGAGGTGGGAGAGATTACCCAGCTGGTGCAGGAGACAGAGGACGGGGCAAAGCAGGTTGCAGATGCAGCCACTCAGTTGCTTGATATGGCTGCGACCCTGGAAAAATTATAGGGCCCATAGGCCATTTTAAAAAACCAGCAGTTTTTGTTCAGACACTAAAATTTAATCATCAATTCTAAGAGATAAAGATTTTCAGCATGAATGATCCATATAAATATTTCATGATCGAAGCTGATGAACTTATTGAAAAGATTAACAGGGACATTCTTGAGTTTGAAAAAAAAACTGAGGATCCGGATCTGTTAAAAAGCCTCTTCAGGTATGCCCATACCCTAAAAGGGGCGGCCCATGTGGTGGGTCTTTTAAATATAAGCAAATTGGCCCATTTAATAGAAGAAATCTTCACCAGAACAAGAGACTATAATCTTCAGATAACAAAGGAGATGGTTACCCTGATCCTTGAAACTCTGGATCTGATAAAAGATATTATTGGGATTGTAAAGGAGGGCCAACCCGAAAATTTAATCGATATCACAGAGACACTGGAGAGATTTAAACTGGTTGATAAGGTAAAATCCCCTCTGGTGGACATAAAAAAAACGGAACAGTCCCTGGGGTTTGCCAGTCAATTCGGGAAAGAAACGCAACCCGTAATACATACTAAAAAACAGGAAACAGCCAGAATTTCTCTGCTGGATATTGATGATTTGATGAACCAGGCCAGTGAGCTTGTTATAGGCGCTATAAGGATGGAACGGCTTTACACCTCTTTTAGAGATACAGCAGTATCATTTGGTAGACTGGCAGAGGTTTATCGTAAAGCAAAGAGAAAATTTGAGACTACTCCGGAAATACTATCAATAAATAAAAAGTCTTCGGATTTTTTTAGTAATTTGCCCCGGCAAATTGATATGGAATCCCTTTATTTAAGTTTGTTTGAAAATACAGCAATCCTTGACTCAAATGTGGAAGAATTAAAGCAGATTTCAGACAGCATATATCAGATTATTTACAGGGTCAGGTCAATAAAGGTTTCAGATATGTCCCATTACTTTAAGACAGCTGTGAGGGATTTATCTGTAAAATTAAATAAGCAGCTCGATATTGCTATTACCGGAGATGATGTTGAGCTTGACCGAAATCTTTTGGAAGAACTAAAAGAACCGATTAATCAAATCATCAGAAATGCAGCAGTCCATGGGATAGAGGATGAAACCTCCAGGCTGGCCAAAGGGAAGAATATAAAAGGGCTGATCAAACTGAATTTTGAAAAAGCAGGTGATTTTGTACATATTATATGTGAAGATGACGGCTGTGGAATAAGTGTTGAAAAAATCAAGGAAATAGCCATTTCAAAAGGGCTTATAGACGAAAAAAGGGGTGCTGAAATTGAAAACGAAGAAGCCCTTTATTTAATATTTGCTTCAGGGATCTCTTCAGGTAAAATTATTACTGAATTTGCCGGAAGGGGAGTCGGGCTGGATATAGTAAAAAACAGGGTCGATTCCCTTCGTGGAGAGATCACCATTGATACTCTGGAAGATAAATTTACCCGTTTTTCAATAAAACTTCCTTTAGCATTAAATATGATAAACGCTTTTCTGGTGGAAGTATCAGGGGAGCAATTTCTCATACCCCTTAATATGGTTATTAAAACAGGTTATCTTTCCCCCGGCGAAATAGAATCTGTAGCAGGAAAACATGTAATCAATCTCGACGGATCTCCTGTATCAATTGCCCGTTTAAGTGAAATCCTGAATTTGGGTGGGGGTGATTCCCTGCAGAAAAAACCGTTTATTCTATTAAAATCAGGGCGTGAAACAGCTGCATACTCAGTTGATTGTCTAATGGGGGTACACAGGATTATTATTAAAGATTTGGGGGGAGGCTTGAAAAATGCCCCTTTTATCCTTGGCGGGGCCATATTAAGCTCCGGAAATCCGGCGCTGGTACTCAATATTGCCGCATTGTTCAGGCAGACTGCTGAATCCAGCATCTTCAACGGGCAAAATATATCTGAGGGAAAAGCCTCTTCACAGGATCCACATATTCTGGCGGTGGACGATTCATTAACCAGCCGCGTTTTGCTCAGCGGTATTCTGGAAGCTGAGGGGTACCATGTTACTTGTGCAAGTTCAGGGGAAGAAGCCCTTGAATTTATAGCAGGTGATAAATATGATCTTATAATTTCCGATGTGGAGATGCCGGGGATTGATGGATTCCAATTGTCGGAAAGGATAAGGGCTGATATTGAGCATAAGGATACTCCTATTATTATAGTTTCTGCCCTTGCAAAGGATGAACACAGAAGAAAAGGTATTCAGGTGGGGGCACAGGCATACATTGTCAAGGGAGAATTTGACCAGGGGCTTTTTTTGGAAACTGTCAAAAGGCTGGCGGGATAACCTGAACCATTACTATATTTTTACA
>CAZNFB010000081.1:0-10226 GCA_964572105.1 uncultured Desulfobacteraceae bacterium | reverse complement strand
TTATCGGTCGTCGGAGTATTGCAATACTCCTCCCTCCCTCTGGCCTTGTGAAATTAATTATCTGAAAATCTATATATAAAAATTAAGAAGGGTTTTATTTTTTTAATTTTTTACCGAAAGACGCAACACAAATCAGACCAGCTCCTAACAGAAACAGGGTGGCCGGCTCAGGTACAGGAGCAGTGTCCGAAGAAGGGCTATCATAATCCACAACCAGTTTTGCGTTATGATAATCAAAATCACCTTTTACAGCTTCAAGAAGGGCATCAAGTGTATGATCGCCGCCAAGGAGCATATAATCGCTTACATCGATATTCCAGTACCAGTTTTTTACACATCTCTTACCGTCTACTTCAACTATGCTGCTGGAATTATTGTCAAAACCATAATTCAAATCGAGCATAGCAGCAAGCCCGCAGCCATCGGCCTGGAATCCGGTTATTTGTGCATATTCTTTATTTCCGTCTGTGAAAACAAGACCATTTCTCCATGTCCATTCCCAATCGCCAAATAGATCAAAATCATCACTCATTTTAACAGAGAATGTAGCTGAGTTGATTGATCCCCAGTCAGTACTGTCATAGCCTATCCGAATCCATTCATATCTGTCCTTAAGTAAAAAACCATATTTCCCCATTTGAATATATCCATCAACCGGGTTGCCGCAAATACTATAATCATAAATCGTTGTTTGAGTAGCAGATGCCTGACCTGCCATTAAGATCAGAGCACAGGCAGGTAATAAGAATAGTTTCCCAACTGTTTTAAATTTTTTTGACCAGTTTTTTAAAATTGCTTTCATTTTTCCCCCCTTTCGATTAATGCCCCATTTTTTTAGTTGATAATCTATTTTTTTGTTTTTGCAGAGCGATTATAATTGAACTTAGTGTTTCGCAATGGCCGTACCAAAAAACAAAAAGTGCGGCATAAAATTTATAAGCCCTTGTTTATACAGGATATAAAAAAAGCAATCTATTTTCTGTGAGTATTTTTAAAAAAATAGCCAAAAAAAATTATGTGATCTGCTGCACACTTTGTGTGGTAAGTATTCTCTTTTGGGAAATGAGGGGGCGTCTGAATCAGAAATTACAGAAGTTATAAATTGTCAGAATTGGAGCTTTGATTAAATCAGGAGCATCTTTCATAAACTATTAAAAGCAGTTTGCATTTATATTTGATTATATTAAAGTTGGATTTTTGCGGAGGTGAAAATTCTGAAACTGATCAGAATTGAAGATTTGATTAGTTTGGTAAATTTATTACGCTAATTCGCTATTAGTCAATTTTGAATTGAAAACAAGTTTGTGCTGGAGGCTTGTGGAACCAAAATTTATGAGCAGCCCCTTTGAAAAACCATACGCAACAACATAATTTTTTGCTTGTGCCAAATGAACATCCTCAAGGTTAATCAAAGCTTTCAGTTCCACAACCACCTTATTTTCTATTATAAAATCTGCTCTTCGTGTACCCGCTATAGTGCCATCATAGTAAATAGTTTGTTCTTTTTTCTCTTTCAAACTGTAGCCCTGCCTTCTTTAACTCAATGGCGAAGGAACGAAAATTTTATAAGTAATTTCATCCTTGATCATAATTCACCGAATTTGCTCAGCCTAATGAGTTCTTCCTTAACACTTTTAAAGACAGAGCCCAAACGCTCCACGATAAGCCAGGTTTATTAAGATCCCATTCTGTTAATTCTTTAATCCTGAAAATTCTGATTCAGACAATATAAAAAATCATATATATAGCAAATGTAAAACCAGACAATATTCCTGCCCATAACACCGAAGAGATAAGCATAAGCTCACAGGCTTTTTTAATATGCCCTGGTTCGGGTTCTGTAAATTTTGCTCCGATAAACGGCTTGGATACGAGTTTCCCATGGTAATAATTGGGTCCTCCAAGCTTTACCCCCATGGCACCGGCAAAGGATGCTTCAGGAAATCCGGCATTGGGGCTTGTATGGTTTGTCCCCTCATTAAAAGCCGTTTTTATAACGCGGGAGCCTTTTTTGGAAAGCATCTGTGCAGCCAGTGCAATTACCAAAACAGAAAGTCTGGCAGGAATATAATTTGCAATATCATCAATACGGGCTGCGGTTTTACCAAAATCTATATATTTTTTGTTTTTGTATCCAATCATCGAATCAAGAGTATTAACCATTTTGTACGCCATGGCAAGGGGAGCACCCCCCAGGGCCGCATAAAACAGGGGAGATATAAATCCGTCCACCAGATTTTCGGCAACTGTCTCAACAGCTGCACTGCTAACCCCTTTTTCCGTAAGATTTTCAACCTGTCTTCCAACAATCATTTTCACCCTGTTTTTTGCAGCATCCAGTCCCTGGGTTTTTAAAGCAAAAAAAACATTCATGGCCGATTTTTCCAAAGACCTTGAGCTTAAAGTGTAATAAATCAGAATAATACTTACCGGATATTTTGCTGCGGGATGAAAAAAAATAGAAAGCTTAACTATGATAAAGGTGAAAAGCCAGGTCGTAAAGATTAAAACAACCGCAAAAAGGGCACCTTGAGAAACGGTTCCCATGGAAAATTTTCTGAATTTGGCCTCAAAAAACAAAATAGCAGAACCCATCCATCTAATGGGGTGGGGCAAAAAGCGGGGATCTCCCAGAGCCAGGTCCAGAATCAGGGCAAAAGGAAGGATATACCAGATATTATGACAATACATATTACTTTTAGTCTCTTTTTAAATTTAGGGCGCCTCTTAATTAGCGGCAACAATTACCCTGACTTAGTGAAATTTAAAAGCAACCCTGAAAAGCTGCTATATTTTTACAGCAGCTCTAACCTCTTCCATTGTTTGCTGCGCTATTTCCCTGGCTTTGCTGCATCCTGCGGCAACTATGTCTGCAATAAAATCGGGTCTACTTTCATAATCTTTTCGCTTGCCATGAATCGGTTCCAAAAATTTCAAAAGACTTTTGCTCATAATCTTTTTACATTCCACACATCCGATTTCAGCTGTGCGGCATTCTTTACTTAACTGTTCCACTGTGTCAGAGTTACTGTAGAGCTTATGAAATTCAAAAACATTACAGATATCAGGGTCTCCAGGATCACTTTTCCTTCCCCTTTGGGGATCTGTTATCATTTTTGAAACTTTTGCCATGACCTCATCAGGAGTATCTGACAAATAAATGGCATTATTATAACTCTTGCTCATTTTACGCCGATCAGTACCAAGAATTTTAGGAGATTCTGTTAATATTGCCTCAGGTTCCGGGAATACATCGTCAAAAAGATAGTTGAATCTCCTTACAATTTCCCTTGCAATTTCAATATGGGGAACCTGATCCACCCCCACAGGAACACTATCTCCCTTGTACAGAATAATATCTGCTGTCTGAAGTACAGGATAACCTAAAAATCCGAATGTGGAAAGATCCTTGTTCCCCATCTGCACGATTTGATCTTTATATGTAGGGTTTCGCTCCAGCCATGGAACCGGCGTAATCATTGAAAGCAGAAGAAAGAGCTCCGAGTGCTCCTTGACCTGGGACTGAACAAACATGGTGCACAAGTCAGGGGACAGCCCTGCACTGAGCCAGTCTATCATCATATTATCAATGTTTTTACCAATGGAATCTGTATTTTCATAATCACTGGTTAAAGCATGCCAATCAGCTATAAAAAAAAAGCAGTCATACTCTTTTTGCATGTTAATCCAGTTTGCAAGGGCACCGTGGAGATTCCCAAGATGGAGCGGACCCGTGGGGCGCATTCCGCTTAATATACGTTTTTTTTTCGTCATTTAAAACTCCTGCCCGTAAAAATTTTACAAACCTGCCACCGCCGGCTGCATGGCTTACAGAGTGTAAATTTACGGTTCAATACTACCTGCCAAGAAGAGTATTTGTAATTGGATTAATAAAGAATAGAAGAATCTTGTCTAAAAGATTTGTTATGAGCAGCAAAAAAATAATCAATATGCCAAACCGTTCAATGCGGGCATATAGGGCCCTCCAAAAAGGGGGGAGAAACACAGAAACAATTCTGCTTCCATCAAGGGGGGGGATGGGTATAAGATTAAAAACTGCAAGGACTGAATTTATAATTACACTGTAAAGGAGAAAATAAAAAAAATCTGATAATATCAGATTAAAAAAAGTCTGACTCCATGCAGGCTCAAATTTATACATTATTTTAAACAAGAGCCCGCAAATCAAAGCAAAACACAAGTTTACAGCTACCCCGGCCGAGGCGACAAGGATAATACCCTTTTTGGAATTATTAATTCTGGCAAAGTTAACAGGAACAGGCTTGGCATATCCAAAGATAACCGGTGCTCCTGAAATAACCAGACCAAGGGGAATAAGAACCGAACCAATAAAATCAAGATGTTTTAAGGGATTCAGTGTCAATCTCCCCGCCTCCATGGCGGTATCGTCTCCCAGCATATAAGCAGCCGAGCCATGGGCAACCTCATGAATAGTCACTGCAAAAATAAGTGCCGTGAGCATCATGACCACCTGATTAATATCAATATTATCAAACATAATTACGTGCGAACTCAAATTCGTCTTTTTTTGTTTTTACAATCCCATTTAATTTTGCGTCAAAAAGAGCCTCAAAAATCTCCCGAAACAGCGGCCCAGGGGTAAAACCCATTTCTATTAAGTCTTTACCTGTTACTGAAATAGTCATATACCTGAAGTCTGTAAAATATTTTGATATGCTTTTTTTTGTATTTTTCCGCTTTGCCGCAGCCATCATATATAAAATCAATTCGGTTTTATAAACAGCAAGATTTCTATAAATAAGACTGCTCTCCATAGGAAGACTCTTTTCCAGCCATGCGAGGGTTTTGTTTGCCTCAAAGCGATCCCTGGTGAACATTTTTTCATGCTCAGGCAAAAACTCAAATCTCCGGCAAATTTTCTCTGAACCCTCTTTTTTTGTACTGCTGATAATGGCCAGAAAATAAACAGACCATTTCATATACGATTCTTCCAGAAAAAGCAATTCAAACCAGGATATAACATTTCTAATTGAAGACAACAGATCTATCAATTTTTTAGTTAACCTTAAAGAAGGATGAATCACTTTAAGAAGATTATAATCAGCAAGCCTTTTTATGGCAGGTACGGGATTATCCTCTTCAAGTATCTGGCGAAATTCCGAAAAGACCCTTCGCCCGCTGAGTTTTGCCACAATACCCATTCTAACAGAACTTTTTATCAAACCTGATGTTAATTTGCCTATGGGAAAACCAAAACGCTGTTCAAATCTTATAGCACGAAACGCTCTGGTGGGATCTTCAACAAAACTTAAGTTATGGAGTACTCTTATGGCCTTGCTCTTAATATCCCTCTGTCCGGAAAAAAAATCTATAAGGGTTCCTATTTTGCCTTCTGTAAGCTGTATAGCCAGGGTGTTTATTGTAAAATCCCTTCTGAACAGATCGAGCTTTACAGAGCTCATTTCAACGGTGGGAAGTGCCGCAGGAAACTTGTAATATTCCATTCTGGCCGAAGCTATATCTATTTTAAAGCCATCTGGAAAGGTGATTACGGCAGTTCCGAATTTTTCATATGCGTAAATACGCCCCTTATTTTTTTTTGCAAACTTTTTGGCAAAAGCTATGCCGTCTCCTTCTATAACAATATCAATATCTTCATTTGGTCGAAAAAGAAGCAGATCCCGTACGAATCCGCCCACAACATAGGCCTGGCACCCTGCTTTTTTGGCTTCTATTCCTATGGTGATCAGCATGGTTATAATTCGATCAGGGATTCTCTCTTTCATGAGGGAATAGACGTTCCTGAACCTGGGATTAACCGATTTCAAGATGGTGTCTGTTAGAATTTCCATTCTTTCCTGGGACTGACTCACCAGAATATCGAGGAGGTCGGTTCTGGAAATAACCCCGATTATTTTGTCATTTTCCATAACCGGTAAAATACGCTGCTTATGTGCTATAATTTTATCCTGTATTTCACCAAGTTTTGCATCAGGCCCCACAGTCTCAATCTCTGTGGTTGCATATTCTTCCACAGGAAATTTTCCGAGTTTATGATATAAAGCCTTTTCCACAACCTGGCGGGAAATATAACCGACAAGCCGGCTGTTTTCAGAAGCAGAGTCTGTTTCCACCACCAGAAGAGCATTAACATCATAACGTGTAAACAGATTATGTGTCTCTTTACAGGAAAGATCGTTTTTCACAGTAATGGGAGGAGAAGACATGAAATCCCGGGCCAGCCTGTTTGCACTGACATGCCTGTTGACCGTATCTAAAATTCCCTGTTCCACCTGAACAAGGGTTTTCCCTTTAACTGATGCTGCAGCGGCAAAGGAATGCCCCCCCCCTCCAAAGGCTGCAAGAATAATTCCCATATCAACTTCTGGTATTCTGCTTCTGGCTACAATATATATTTTATTATCCATCTGCGCCAGAGCGATAATTGCATCCATATTTTCCATACGGATCATTTTATGTACAACAAAAGCGAAATCGGAGATATAATGATCGCTTATAACTGTGGAAATGGTAATATTAATGCCACTAATATTGTAATGAACCGCTCCACGAATCAAATCATTGAGCAGACCCACCTGCTCAGGATTGATTTCCCTTGCCAGGAGATTGGAAACAACATTTAAATCGGCACCCCGTGATACAAGAAAGCCTGCTGCCAAAAAATCTTTTTCAGTTGTGGAGGAATAGGAAAAAGAGCCTGTATCTTCATATATACCAAGGCACATAATTGTAGCTTCATCAGGGGAAATTTCTACTTTTTTTTCTTTTATTATCCCGGTAAGTATAGCAACTGCTGATCCTGTGGGCATAATTACTTCATAATTCCCCTTGATATCATCCTCCCTGTCAGGGTGATGATCATATATATCTATTTTAAGCCCGGGGCGATTGAGAATTGAGGCAAATTTTCCAATCCTGTTTATCTGCCTTGTATCTACTATAACCAGTTTTTCAATCTCATCAAAATCAATATCTTTTATGTCCAGCATGTTAAAAAGGTATTCCACAGACTGGATAAAAAAATTTCTTATATTTCTTTCATTTGAGCTGGGAAAAACCATAACCGAGCCAGGATACAGCTTTTGCGCCGCAAGCATGGAGGCCAGCGCATCAAAATCGGCGTTAGCATGTGTTGTTATAACAATTTTATGTTTTAATTTATCTTTTGACATTTATATCTCTCTGGGGGCAATTTACAGCAGGAGGATTAAACCTGCAAGTTATTATTACAAAATAGCTTGTAACTATCAGCGTCGCTTGTTTAAGATAAGCAACAGGTATATATTCGCTGAATAGTTACGTTTAATTTGTTAAATGTTCTGATTCTTTTAATACAAAACTGAAAATAAAACTTGAAAGTATCGCATAAAAAAGTATAGATTAATTGTCATAATGTTATGCTATATGCAAAATATCGTATCAGCCGGTACATAATATATTTCATAAAATAAAACACTTTTATCATTAAAAAAAGGGAGGCCCCATTGAAAAAGAATAGAATCGTGACCTTCGCTGTTTTTACTTTTTTAATATTTCTTTCAGGTTTAAGGGTGCAGGGAGAAGATAAATACGTAAAAATAGAGCATGATCAAGCCTGGCATTTTAATTCTCCCCATGGCCTGTCAGTATTTAATAACGAAGATGTTTATGTTGTAGATACAGATAATCATAAAATCAGAAAATTTAACACCAAAGGTGAGCTTTTATCCCAATGGGGAGGGCGTGGAGATGGTGAGAAAGATCTTTTTTTCCCATATGACATAGCAATAGATAATAATGGATATATATATGTGGCAGACACGGGAAATAATCGAATAGTAAAATTTACCACAGAGGGTGACTTTTTGTGCCAGTGGAGAAACTCAGAAGGAGATGAATATGATTTTTTTTCTCCCAGCGGTATAGCAACAGATAATAATGGATATGTATATGTGGCAGACACGGGAAATAATCGAATAGTAAAATTCACCACAGAGGGAGATTTTTTGTGCAGCTGGGGGATCAAAGGGGACAGAATTAATGAGCTTAATTCCCCCCATGGTATAACAGCGGACAATAATGAAAATGTCTATGTAGCAGATGCAGGGAACAACAGAATCATAAAATTTACATCCCAGGGAGATTTTTTACTCAAATGGGGCGAGCGAGGAAGTGGGGAAGGAGAGTTTAATTATCCATATGCCATAACAGCGGACAATGATGAAAATGTCTATGTTTCTGACGCAGGAAATGATCGGATTCAAAAATTTAATTCAACAGGTGATTTTATATCCACATGGGGCAAATATGGTTATGGGGAAAAGGAGTTTATACATCCTTCAGGAATAGCAGGAGATAGCTCTGGAAATATCTATGTGGCAGATACAGAAAACCATAGGGTTGGAAAATTTACCATACACGGTGAACCTTTATTATACTGGGAAGGTTACAATCCTAAAAAAAAGATTGAATCTCCATGGGGGACAACAGTCGATAAAGACGAAAATAACCATATGACAAAGAACAAATCTATGTGTATTATTAAAATATAAATAATTTCATGACGTTATCATAATCTTTCAATTTAAAACGGTTACTACTTTTTTTATGGATAATATACAAAACACACCCCAAATTAAAATTTGCGGTTTAACAAAAATCGACGAGGCTTTAGGATGTGCAAACCTTGGTGCAGATGCCATAGGGCTTGTTTTTTATCCCAAAAGCCCAAGAAATGTAACAATAAAAATGGGAAGGGAGATCTCCCGCGCACTCCCATCAAAGGTAATAACAGCTGGAGTCTTTGTTGATGAAACATTTTTAAATATAATGAAAATTGTTGAATTCTGCGGCTTAAAAGCTGTCCAGCTCCATGGCAATGAGCCTTGTGAGCTTGTCAACAGGCTGCGAAAAGAAAATATAATTGTGGTCAAGGCTTTATTTGCAAACAAAAAACCATTTTTAGCTGATACCGGAGATTATAATCCTTCGGCATACCTTGTGGAGTGCGGGAAAGGAATACTCCCCGGGGGAAATGCCAAAACATGGAATTGGGAAAAAGCAAGCCGACTTAACACAAAATGTCCCATTATCCTTGCTGGGGGGCTTGCCCCTGAAAATGCAGCTAAAGCTGTAGCAGCCGGCCTCCCTGATGCGGTGGATATCAGTTCCGGCGTTGAATCTTCCCCTGGGAGAAAAGATCTTAAAAAAGCAGATTTATTTATTAATGCGATTTTGCAATGCAGCCTGCCCAAACCGATTTGTAAAATTTTCTAACTATAAATTTTATAATAAAACCAAATTTTTGAGCTGATCTATAATCCTGATTTTTCTCGTTATCTCTGGAATATTTATCGATGGAATTCTTATATTCTGCGCAGTCATTATTTCCATGTTATTTTTTTTCAACTGTTCATGGAGTATTGCGGCATTTTCCAGGCTTTGCAGGTAAAATTCTTTTTTTTCATTCAGGGAATCTGAAATATCATTATTCTCCTCAATTTCATGGAAAAAATTCAACAAAAAATCGAGTACCTCAAGGAAATTACTCTTTTTAATGCTTTCACTTTTAAAAAACAGATTCAGAAATATTATTAAATTATCATAAAATCTAAACCTTGTATTTCTCAGCCTGACCTTTACTGTCGGTCTGATTTTATCAGGTATATGGCGATTGACCGCAGTGATTATTTTGCTGTTGATCTGTTTTGAAATATTTAATCTACCCACCAGACTGTCAAGAATAAACGTGTCAGCATATATTTTCAGGGTATCTCCCCTGTTTGGAAAAAAAATTGGTATTTGTATTTTTTTTTCTAAAAGAAAATCAACCACATCTTTTTCGTCATTTTTTAGAAAAATATTTTTTTCGAGTAGAGATTCAAGCTCAATCTGCATTGATTCATCAGGATAAAATATCAACTCAAGGAGAACTTCCCGTTCACAGTTTTCCCTGTCGTAAAAAAGTTTTTCGATGTCACCGGCCCTATGCACCCCGAATGCTGAATCAAAATCGTGCAGCAAATCAGGGTTTAAAACAATCCCTCTTTTAAGTATATTTTCAATACATGTTGCAAGGTTCATGCATTTTGCAGCAAAATCCATGGGGTAAGTCCCTATTTGTGCTTAGGGTTCGCTCAAAAATAAATTAGCAATTTTAAGTGTTGAGGCGCCTGGCTGGCAAGGCGCGAAAGCGCAGCCAGACGGGATGCATCGGCGCTTAAAATGTAAAGTTATTTTTGAGT
>CAZNFB010000080.1:0-10598 GCA_964572105.1 uncultured Desulfobacteraceae bacterium | reverse complement strand
TTTTTTGGTGGTTATTTTCATCGCTATTTACTCCAGTTTGTCCATAATGGTTTTTGCTTTTTTGATGTTTTTGCTTTGATTGGACTTGTCGCCACCGAAAACAGAAAAATGACCTTTCCACCCTTGATGGTGTAATAAATCCGAAAGCCGGTGTCAAAAAAAACACAACTCAAACAGGTTACCGCCAAGATTTTTATGATCTCCAAAGTTACCCAGTGGAATGTGATCAAAACGGCTGATAATCCTCGCTCTGTGTTGTACATCCTTGACCTCAGCCAACCAATTATTGAACAATATTTATTGTATTAATTTCGTATTTCATAATTATCATGTCGCACATGAAAGACAAATTGTCAAGAGTAGCCTGAAGCGCCTCGACAAGAGGAAATGACAGGAACTAAGGGCGAGTAATTAACCCGGAAGCCTCGGGAATGGTTCAAATGTTTATAGTGGCCCCCAATGTCAAGACAGTTTTTTATTTAATTTAAGCTTCATTTCCTTTTATTGCTGCCAGTGCTACCTTGTTTTTTAATTTTTTACTATGGTTTTTACGTTTCAAAATGATCCCCTTTCCGGAAAAGTTATATTTTATCTTAACACATTGCCCAGTTTTCGGGGTTCACTATAGGTCTGGAATTAATAAAGATTTGCTCAATTTGTGCAAGACTTTCAGGGAGATCAGATGGGCTTCCTGCTACTGCTAAAAAGGTTGCCGGTTTTTTTGGCGCAATTATCCCTCCTTCTTTAATTCCCAATAGCTTTGCTCCGTTTAAAGCGGCGCATTTTACAGCATCAGCTATAGTGTATCCGGCTTCCATGAATATTTTCAGTTCTTCAATCATGGAATTTCCATGGTGAACCCCCAGGCTCCCGGAGTCGGTTCCCAGAGCAAGGGGAACTTCAAGTTTTCTTGCAAGAGCCATCTGTTTTATCTGGGATTCAAAATTTTTCAGGGCCCCTGCAGATTCAGCACTGTTTTTGTCCAGAATTTTTGAGTAAGCTTTCATGGTATAAGCTGTGGGTACCCATAAAATATTTTTTTCAGCCATGATTTCCATGTTTTTTCTTCCCATGAAAAAGCCATGTTCAATGGAATCACATCCTGCCTTTATGGCACTGTTAACAGGTATTTTGCCGTTTGCATGAACCATTACCTGCAGCCCAAGACTCTTTGCGGCATTTACAGCATCCACAAGGCTTTTTTCTGAAAATTGCGGAGGAGTCTCTTTTCCAAAATGGATAAGACTGTTTAAACCTGAATTTACTATTTTAACATGATCAATTCCATGGCTCTCCTTTAGAATTGCTCTGGCAAGCGTTGTATTATTTTTGGGTGGCCGTCCTATGAGTTTTCCATATCTTCCACTATTCCGCCAGGCTTTTCCAGCGGTTTTGATCAATACCGGATTTTTGCTTTTGTCATGGCATTTTTTTTTATAGCAAAGAGTATGGGCACGGCTGTCTCCCCCATCCCTTACATGGAGGATACCGTGGGATAAATGTTGGTTCAGGTGGTTTGAGATCACATTTTTAATATGGTCAAATTCTGTGTTCAGCTGGGAACTCCTTATGTCCGGATCACTGGTTCCCGACATGAAAAGGTGTACGTGGCTGTCGGTTAGCGGGGGGAGTATGGTGCAATGGGAAAGATCTGTTATGTCAGAATTTTCAATTGCTGCCGGGTCAGCATCGTAAATACTCTCTATTCTTTTGCCGTTTATTTTTAGTATTCTGTTTTTTTTTGCAGGGGTTCCTGTACCGTCCATAACCCAGCCTGCAAGTATTAATTTGATGGATTCCATCTGTACCATGTTGATATGTTATAGGGTTCCTTGAAAAATTGTCTTTTTGCCAGATTACGGTGTCGCTGCGAAAAGAAAAAATGCTCACTTATCTATGTATGCTGTGCTTTTTGATTTTCGAGATCTTTGTCCTCAGACAAAAATTTTAATTTTTCAAGGCTTCCTGTGGATTATGTAAAAGGATTATTCTTTTTTTCATATGCTATTGTTGAATGGGGCATGGGGCCGTAATCATGTCCTGGCCAGACAATTGTATCTTCAGGGAGGGTGTAGAGTTTTTCATGGATCGATTTTAACAGCTGTTTCATGCTGCCGCCTGGAAGATCAGTTCTGCCGCAGGCCTCGACAAACAGAGTGTCCCCGGTGAAAATATTTCCAGGTACGTATATGCAGATACCCCCTTTGGTATGCCCGGGGGTATGGATTACCTTCAGAGATATATCCCCGATTTTGATTTCGTCATTATCCTCCAGAAGTATATCCGGCTCAGGGGAGCCTTTTCCCCCCATAACTCTGGAAAAAGCGGAATTCATTAACTTTCCCAGGGATTTTGCCTCTATTTTGTGAATCAGCAGCTTGGCTCCTGTGGCTTTAATAATTGCTGCATTGCCTGCGGTATGATCGGAGTGGGAGTGGGTGTTAATAAGATGGGTCACCCTGAATCCTGCGGTTTTTACTTCGTCTAAAATTCTGGAAGTTTCAAATGCCGGATCAATAAGTGCGCATTTGTTTGTTTTTTCATCGCCAATCATATAGCAGAAGATTTCCATCTGGTTGAGTTTAATCTGTTTGATTTTCACGCTGTGATCTCCTATAAGTAATCTGATATATTTTTTAACCTTTCAACGCTATAAATATTATTATGTTCATTTAAAAAAAACAAGTTTACTCTGGTGAACTTCTAAGTTTTCAAGTAGCAGGAGAAAATATGAACCATTTTGTTTTTAAACAGTTTCTGCATTGCTGTATATTCTTTTCCCTTTTTTTGACTTTTGGGTGCACCCCTTTTATCGTGGTATTGGGAGTTGGGGGAGCTACAGCAGCGTATAAGGTGGCCACAGATAAAAGAACTGTGGGGACCCAGGTGGATGATTCAACAATCACGGCAAGGGTCAAGACCGCCCTGATAGATGACCCGTCGGTTTATGCAAATACGATTGATGTGGATACTTTAGAAGGGGTTGTTGTTTTAAGGGGTACCGTTGAAACAGAGCAGGAGTCAGAAAAGGCTGCAAATATTGCCAGGGGTATTGCCAATGTGGGTGAGGTAAAGAACAGGTTAATGATTGGCTCGAAAGCTTTTGGGGAATCAATTAATGATGGTATTACAGCAAGTAAGATTAAGAGTAAGCTGCTGGTGGAACCGGGTATTAAATTCCTTAATATTGATGTGGATGTTAACAAAGGTATTGTTTCACTTTCCGGGATTGTTGGAAGCATGGTTGAAATGGAAAAAATATGTAATATTGCCAGATCAACCAGGGGAACGGTTAAAGTGGTGAATAATATTATTGTGAGAAATTAGGGCTTGGTTATAACGCCGGCCATTAGTAGGGGCAATCCCTTGTGGTTGCCCATTGCTGGCGGATCTTTTGTATTTTGGGTACCCACAAGGGGCACCCCTGCGTATGAATAAAATGGTATCCCTCATTTTATTCCATGGAGTATTTCCCGGAGTATCCCCTGGGTGTAAACATAAAATCGCTATATTGGCAGGACATTCTACTTCCTATAAAAAGAGTTGTCTGCATGTCAACATATGCTGTGTGCAGCTCTTCAAGCTGGACAATCTTCACATCCTGATTTTTTCGCATTGCCCCCACCACAATCCCCACAGGTGTGCTCCCCTCTCTGTATTTCAGGATGATTTCCTGTGCTTTGTTGAGATTTTCGCTTCTTCTTTTACTTTTTGGGTTGTATAAAACAATAACAAAATCGGCCTCTGCTGCAGATTCAAGGCGTTTTTCAATAACTTCCCAGGGTGTAAGAAGATCACTGAGGCTTATAACTGCAAAATCATGGGTCAAAGGGGCCCCAAGTAATGATGCTCCCGAGCATAGTGCCGGAATTCCCGGTATGATCGAAAGGGGGAGTGCCGGTTTTCCATTAATCTCCCTTTTTTCTCCTTCTCCCCTTATGATGGGTATTCCCATTTTTTTACATATTTCAAAGGCAAGACCTGCCATGGCATAAATCCCCGGATCACCACTTGAAACCAGAGCACAGGATTTTCCTGAAAGGGCTGTTTCAATAGCCTGTTTAACCCGATCAATCTCTTTGGTCATTCCTGATGAGATGATCTCCTTTTCTTTAATCAAGGGGCGAATCAGGTCAAGATAGGTGCCGTAACCTGCAATAACATCCACCATATCTATGACATCTGCTGCCCGTTTTGACAGATGCTCTGTGCTTCCGGGTCCTATTCCAAGGATGTAAAGGACTCCCTTGCTATGGCCACAGTTACATTTTTCGTCTTTTGTTTTGGAACTATCAGTTTTCCCTTGTTGGCCGCGAGAATTGCTGCTGCTTCGCATACGCTTTTTACTCCTACATGCTTTTCCACCATAAGAGATGGTGATTTGATGTTGTCTACTTTGGTTAGATCATTTTTAGTGTAATATTTAACCGGTAGTTTTAATTGTTCGGCAAGGGTGGTGATTCCTGCTTCATCAGCCTTTAAATCGATGGTTCCCAGTTGTTTTAAACTGTTTGGGGAGAGACCCGATTCTTCCATGACTTTAAAAAGGAGCGCCCTGATTTCATTAACAGGGGTCATTCTGTTGCACCCTATCCCTGCTGTTAATGTTTTAGGCCGGAGTAGAAGGACAGTAGAGGGAAGTTCCATGAGTATATCGTCGATGAAAACAGATGGTCTTTTTTTCGAATATGCTAAAAAATCTTTTTTATTAACAGAGGTATAAAGGCTTTTTAGGGGAATATCCCCCTTTATCAATCCCAGGGGGTCATGGATGCCGATTTTTTCTTTGGCTAAAAGGGCCATGCTCACCTTTTTTATCGCCTCTGGGTTTTCAATAAAGAGACCTTTCTTTTGCGCTATAAGATCTATGGCAGGTACAAAATTTAAGTCGGTGGCGGTGGTGATCACAGGATTTGCGTTGATTATCCCTGCAATTTTTTTTGCCAGTCTATTGGCACCCCCCAGGTGCCCTGAAAGTAGGCTTATTACATTTATACCTTTTTCGTCCATTACAACAACACCGGGGTCAGAGGTTTTTTTTTGGATATGAGGGGCGATTATTCTGACCACAATACCGGTGGACATGATGAAAATATGGCCGTGGTAATCATTAAAAACTTTTGCCACAGACTCTCCCAGCCGGTCAAACCTGTATGCTTCACCAGAAGAATTTGACGGCAATGTACGGGAAAGATGGAGTCGGGCATCAGGAAGTTTGCTTATTATCCTTTTGGCTATTTTTAGACCATTTTCGGTGATAACCCAGAGAGCCAGTCTTTTATTTTCTATTTCCACCTCTGTCTTCAACCCCTGCATCCGTGAGTAAAATCTTTGTCATAGAGTTTTGATTTGAATTTTAGTGTATCATGATCTATGTTTAAGACTTTACCTGTGATAATAAGGGCCTGCCGCGTTATTTTTTCCTGCCGGACCTTTTCTGCAAGGTCTTTTAAGGTTGTAAAAATAATTTTTTCTTCGGGCTGGCTCACGCAATATGCAACGGCACATGGAGCATCGCTGCCATAGGCTTTTGAAAGTATTGATGAAACTTCATCAACCATGGATATACTCAGATATATGGCCATGGAGGTCTGATGGCTTGCCAGGGATTTTAATGCTTCTGCTTCAGGTACCGGGGTTCTTCCTTCCATGCGGGTAAGAATCAGAGTCTGGGATACTTCGGGAAGTGTGAATTCTATGCCCATTGCAGCGGCGGCTGCAAAGGCTGCTGATACTCCTGGGATTACGGAGTATGGGATCGATTTTTTTTTAAGTTCAACAAATTGTTCAAAAATTGCTCCGTAAAGGCTGGGGTCCCCTGTATGAAGGCGAACAACCCGTTTTCCTTTATTATACCCCTGGGCTGTTATTTCAATTATCTCGTCAAGATGCATGGAGCTGCTGTTTAATAAGGTGGTTGTTTCGGCCTTTGTCCATTTTAAAACCGCTTCCGGCACAAGAGAGCCTGTGTAAATAACAATGTCAGCTTCAAAAAGAGCTTTTTGGGCCTTTACCGTGATCAGTTCAGGATCACCCGGGCCTGCCCCTGCAAATATCACAGGGTATTTTTTAAAATCTTTGGTCATTTTATTTTATCCTTATTTTTAGGTAATTATTCATCTGATAATAGGGGGTAATTGGGAAATCACACTTTTTCTCCTGAAATTATCCAGACAGGATTTAATGCTTCAAACCGTTCACCCCAGGGCATTTCGCGTCCCCGGCTCACTTGCAGATGAACAATATTCTTTTTTAAGCCGCAGGTATCAAATACCTCAAAAATGGAATTGAGACTGGAAATTAAAACGGTATTTATGACAATGATTCCCCCTGGTTTAAGGCGGGCCAGGGCAGATTTAATAATTTCAGGGAGTTTTTTTCCTCCTCCGCCTATGAAGATACGGTCCGGATCAGGGAGAGCATCCATGCATTCGGGAAGTGTTCCATGTATTATATCAATGTTTTCAACTTTGAATTGTTCTATGTTTTTCTCTATATGATTTATCCTTTCCGATATTTTCTCAACTGCGAATATGTGACCTTTTTTTATGGTAAGGGATGCTTCAATACTTACAGAACCGCTGCCTGCACCAAGGTCCCAGAGGATGTGACTATTTGCCAAAGCCAGTTTTGCTATGCTCACAGCCCTTATTTCAGCCTTGGTTATCAGCCCGTTTTCGTGGGAAAACCATTTTTCATCTAATCCCGTCCTGAGCTCTTTATAATATTTTTTTCTCTGATCCTGGCATATAAGCACCACAAGGTTAGGCTGGGAAAACTTTATCTTGGCGGCATCCGATAAAAAATGCCATTTTATTTTTTCTGATGGGGTTCCCAATTGTTCAAATACGCACATTTTATAATCGGTTATATTCTTTTCAAGGAGGAATTTTGCAATCCATGCAGGATTTCTTTCAGGGTCTGTGAATATTGCAATTTTTTGATTTTTTTCAAGGGCGGATATAAACTGTTTTTCACTTTTTCTGCCATGAAAGCTTATGACACATGCATCATCCCATGATTTTTTAATACGGGAAAAAGCCGCTGCAACAGATGATATATTGGGATATAGTAAAACATTTTCAGGCCCCAGTCCCATGGACAGCCGTTCTCCAATACCAAAAAAAAGGGGATCTCCTGATGCCAGAACCACAACGGATTTTTCTGTTATCCGGTTTTTGATTAATTCAATGAGCCCTTTTATATCTTTTGTGATGGGTATTTTTTCGGCGGGGCTTTTTTTGAAAAAATCGAGCAGCCTGCGGCCCCCTGCAAGTACATCTGCTTTGCTGATTAATTCCAGGTGCTTTTTTGTTAAGTCAGAAGGGGAGAGACCCATTCCTATGATGGAAACCTTTTGCATTTATTCTCCTGGAGATTTGTGCTTCGTTTGTTCAGACTCATTAAAAAGGTATTTTTTTTTCTTTTCCCTGATAAAAATAATAAGAATTATTGAAATTATACTGCACAGGGCTAAAAAATACCATGCAGGAGTGTATTCCCCTGTTCTATCGACGATATAACCGAATAAGGGAGGTCCCGTAACAATGGATAACCCTGAAACGGCAATGGACATGCCCATGGCCAGTCCCATCGATTTCTCGCTGACGGATTCTCCAACAAAGGTAAAATGGACCCCTGACCATCCATTTGCTCCCAGGCCGAAAATGATAAATACAAGGTAGAGGCTCCATTTTGGTGTGTCAGATGGTAATAAAGCCATTATAAAGCATGCAATGAAAATAATTATGGAAATAAGAAAATAGGCTTTTTTTCTGCTTCCATTAAAAAATCGGTCACTCAATAATCCGAACAAAGGTTTGCCAAAGGCGCCTGCGCCTTCAAAAACCGCCAGGAATCCACCGGCGATTACCACGGAAAAGAGCATTGTCTCTTTTAGATAAGTAACAAGATAGGTTATGGCTGAAAATTCAATGGTCGCAAAACAGGCCCCAACAATTCCCAGAAGAATTAATTCGCGGTTAAAGAGAATCTCACGCATCAAACCTGAAGTATTGTCACCAGATTTTTTTACGGAGGGTGCGGGCTGATTTTTTTCCGCCGGGTGCTCTTTGTATAAAAAAAAGGATGTGATTCCCACGGCAATTGCAATAATTCCCACTATCCCGAAACCGTAACGCCAGCCAAAGGCAATGGCCAGGGTGGGGAGGGTAAGAGCACCTAATACGCCCCCTATATTACAGGATGTCTGTTTAAGCCCCATGGCAGTCCCCCTTTCATGCACCGGGAACCAGAGCATAATTGCCTTGGATGTGGCAGTGAGGAGACAGCCGCACCCTAAACCTCCGAATCCAAGTAATATAAGGCTTACTTTGTATGATGGGGTAAAGGACATTGCCGTCATCATGATTCCGGCAAAAACTTCACCAATAAGGAGCATTTTTGCCACTCCTATTCTGTCAACAAGCCAGCCCCCAGGCATCTGCATAATAACATAACCCAACCCGTTGACACTCATGAGGAGACCGACCTGGGTGAGGGTGAGGGCAAACTCTTCCTGTATAAAAGGTGATAGTGGCGGAATGGCAAACCTTTGTAAATACATTACAAAATATGCAATCCATGCAATTGCAAGTATCATCCACCGGTATTTATAAATTTTTGTTTCGTTAATCATGGGTAATGGCTCTTAGGTCATGGGGAAAAATAAGATACTCAAATTGCACCGTATTTTTCCCACCTTCCTTTATATGGTTGACGATTTGGATGAATCGAATATAACAGTCCCCTGATAATCGAATATAATCCCCCTGATACGCACGTTTTGCGCAGCAAATTTTTCAGCAGATTTTATCATTAACTTTCCCACATGGGAAATAAGTTCAGGGTATTCATCCAGAATAAAATCAAAGGCGTGGCGGGCGGTGTTTGCCTCGGATATTTTTTGTGAAAAAAATTTATTTTGTGTTAATTCCAGTCCCCATGCAGAAAGCCTTTCCATTGTCAGGTCAGATTTTGCAGCGTGGGTATGGGGAAATCCCTGGGCCATTTTAAGTGCTTTGCCAAAAAAGACCCCAAGGATTATTTCTTTAAATCCAGCTCTGGATGCGCCATTAAGTGATTTTTTGAAAAAATCTCCCATGAGGACAAAGGCTTCTTCTCGAAGATCCGGAAAAAAGGTCTGGGCATAACGTTCACTCCTTCTTCCGGTGGTGAGGACTATCGCCTCTGCTTCGGCAGCCCTTGCCACTGAAAATGAAGCAAGTATGGTCGCAATGTATGCTTCGTGGGACATGGGCCTTTCCAGCCCTGTTGTACCAAGGATGGAGATCCCCCCCATTATTCCCAGGCGGTTGTTCAGGGTATTTTTGGCCAGTTTTTCACCCTCGGGCACAAAGATTTCCACATGAACTTGTCCCGGGTTATTATTCTTTTTCATGACTTCGTTCACAGAGGCGGTAATCATTTTTATGGGGCCGGGATTTATTGCAGGGTTTCCCGGGGGAATTTCAAGACCCGGTTTTGTAATGGTTCCCACTCCGATCCCACCTGTTATTATAACAGAGGTTTCGGTATTAGATTGTATTTTGCGGTTTTTATCGGAAATAGAAATATTTGCGCCGATTTTCGCCTTATTGGTTATGTCAGGGTCATCACCCGCATCTTTTATTACAATACAGGATGCAGTTTTATCATTGTTTATGCGGCAGGAATCTATGGGAATGAAAATTTTTTCCCCTGTTAAAAATGTTATTTCAACTTTTGCAGGGGCCTTCCCCTCCAGAATCAATATGGCAGCCCCTTTGGCAGCAGCAGCAGCAGCTGCCCCTGTGGTAAAACCTGTTTTCAGCCTCTGCTTTTTTGTATCAGTCATCTTTTTTGCTTGGTACGGGGCTTAAATGGGTATTTTCCTGTTTCGCCAGAATCAGTGTCCAGTAATCGGGTGGGGTGTTATAAAACTCTTTTATATTTTTGGTAATCTTTTCGTTTTCCTGTCCGCAGCTTGATACACCCACTGATGTGGCATAGCTTCCTGCTTCATCAATAGCTGCCACTATATCCTTAACCTTTCGATAGGCCTTGAGAAAAACTATGTTTTTTGGTTTTTCAGAGATTCTGCGCAGGTTTTCTCCCCCATTTACACCCGATGTAAGGAGGAGGGAATCATCCCCTTCAACAAGGGGGAGATTCAATGAAGCGGCTGCTGCCTGGTAAGAAGTAATCCCTGAAATACTTACAACGGGCAGGTGGGGCGCTATTCTTTGGACGTGTTTTAATATATATCCGTAGGTTGAATAGGTCATGGAATCGCCCAGGGTTATAAAAGCGACTTTTTTATTCTGCTCAAGCTCCTTAATAATAATTCTGGCATGATTTTCCCAGTTTTTTTCCTTTTCAATTGCGTCATTTGTCATGGGAAAGGTCAGTATGCGTATGGAGGCTGTCTCAGGTATATGCTCTTTTGCTATGGTATAGGCGATACTGTGGGTTTTTTTTGCAGAAGCTGCCGCAAAGACTGTGTCCACAGATTTTAATACTTTTACTGCCTTGAGTGTAAGAAGTTCCGGGTCACCAGGGCCGACCCCTATTCCGTAAAATACCCCTGCTTTTACATCCATTTTATAATTAATATCCTT
>CAZNFB010000079.1:6637-10628 GCA_964572105.1 uncultured Desulfobacteraceae bacterium | reverse complement strand
ATAGCTCAGTTTCTTGCTGAAATTCGGCCAATCTCTGAAATTATTCATATGAACATCTATATTCAGCTAATATGTTATGTATAGCTTCAGATCATACCTGCCGCGTATCTTAAATCAGCGACGCTGAAATAGTTACCTTTGTTTTTACATTCCTCGAAACAAAGGCTTTCTTTTTTCCTTATACGCATTAATACCTTCCTTATGATCATATGTCTGCCTGCAGAAAAACTGGGCATAACTTTCGTAATCCATCTGCATTTGCAAATTATTGTTTACAGATCTGTGAAGTGCCCGTTTTGCCAGCTTAATTGCAACAGCAGGGCCTGAAGCTATACTTTCAGTCATTGCAATAGCCCTGTCCATTAATTGATCATGGGGAACAACTTTACTTACCAGTCCTATTTTTAAAGCCTCTGCGGCATCTACAAGCTCCCCTGTCAGGGTCATTTCAATAGCCTTGCTTAGACCGACAACCCTTGGAAGATAGTAAGTAGCACCCATATCCGGTATCAGGCCGACTTTAACCCATACAGCACCAAAGCGTGCTTTTTCCGAAGCCAGCCTGATATCACTTATTAAAGCGATGGAGAGCCCTGCTCCCACTGCCGGGCCGTTTATCGCCGTGATTACAGGCTTGGAAAAATTTCCAAAAAAATTGGTCAAATCTTCTATTTGACGAAGACTCTCCCCGCGTCCCGCCTCTTTTTCATTTTGAAGATCTCCCCCTAACCTTGACGCAACATCCGACCCTGAGCAGAAACCTTTCCCTGCGCCGGTGATAAGAACAGCTTTAATTTTTTCATCTATGCTGATTTTGCTAAGAATTTCAAGTAATTTTATATACATTTCAGTGGTAAAAGCATTAAATCTATCAGGTCTGTTCAGGGTTAAAACCACAAAATTTTTTTTTTCTTCAACAAGAATCTCATTGAAACTCATTCGTTTCCCCCGCGGTTATTATAAGCTATTGAAATAATTGAATTATATTGTTACGACCCACGCTGATCGGTAATAATATATTATATATACTATATAATTACAAATATATAATTAAAAAGAAAAAGATAGCGATTAGCCGCTTTTAACGGTACATTCCTTTGGTATTTAAAATTTAAAAAATTATATAACTATGTTTAATGTTCAGTCTTTTTTTTTGCTGTACCTCCTTTATAAAAGCTTTCCCTGCTTGACATTACAGCATGCAGTATTATTTTTTAAATACAATAAATTACTAACTTGCAATAATAGGAATTTTAGGAGCTTAGACCGGCATATGACAGCTAAAGAGGAACAACTCAAAGATTCTGAAACAGAAAAAGACAGTGCGGGTGATTCTGTTGACAAGACTGTTGAAGAGAATGATAATTTTGAGAAAAAAGACGATGATCTTAAAAAAGAGACTGATGACCCTGAAAAACTTTTAAAAGGTGAAACCGACTCTGCAAAGCCGGATGCAAACGAATTGCAGGACCGTCTTTTAAGAGTCTCCGCTGAATTTGAAAATTATAAAAAACGTTTTGCCAGAGAAATGGATGACTTCAGAAAATTTGCAAATGAAGCATTTGCAAAGGAGCTGCTCCCTGTTATGGATAATTTAGAACGGGCAGTCTCTTCATCAGAGGATAATGCAAATAATGAAAAGGGACTTCTTGAAGGAGTAAAAAAAACACTCAAAGAGCTTCAAAAAGCCTTGCAGGCCTTTAGGGTTAAAAAAATTATATCTCTGGATCAGCCATTTGATCCCAGATTTCACCAGGCAATCATGCAGGAGGAGGTCAAAGATCAAAAGAGCAATATTGTTCTCAAGGAGCTCCAGACCGGATACATGATACATGACAGACTTCTGAGGCCTGCCATGGTCTCTGTCTCCAAAGCGGCCCCAGAGGCTAAAACAGAGGCTGAAACAGAGGCTGAAAAAAAATAAAAACATACTAAAATGATCAATATATATTGATATAAAATATATTAGGGAAGGAGGAAGAAAAATGGGAAAAGTGATCGGCATAGACTTAGGTACTACGAATTCATGTGTGGCAGTCATGGATGCTGGAGAAGCAAAGGTTATAACCAACTCTGAGGGAGGACGAACAACCCCTTCTATTGTTTCCATCTCCGAAAGTGATGAACGCCTGGTGGGTCAAATAGCAAAAAGGCAGGCAATTACAAATCCTGAAAATACAATTTTCGCTGTGAAAAGACTTATAGGCCGCAAATTCTCATCTCCTGAGGTCCAGGGGGATATAAAAATTTTGCCATATTCCATGGAAAAAGCAGACAATGGGGATGTCAGGATTAATCTGCGTTCCAAGAAACACAGCCCTGCTGAGATATCATCCTTTATTCTTGCGAATATTAAAAAAACAGCTGAAGATTATCTGGGAAGCGAGGTAACAGAGGCGGTAATTACTGTCCCTGCCTATTTTAGCGACAGTCAGCGTCAGGCCACCAAGGATGCCGGTAAAATTGCAGGCTTAAACGTTTTAAGAATTATTAATGAACCCACAGCCGCATCCCTTGCATACGGCCTGGATAAAAAAACAGACGAAAAAATTGCTGTTTTTGATCTTGGGGGCGGAACTTTTGACATATCAATACTCGAAATAGGTGAGGGTGTCTTTGAAGTCAAGTCCACCAACGGTGATACCCATCTTGGTGGTGAAGATTTTGACCTGGCTATTATAAACTATCTGGCTGATGAATTTAAAAAAGATCAGGGTATAGATATAAGAACCGACAAAATGGCTCTGCAGAGATTAAAAGAAGCCGCTGAAAAAGCAAAAATGGAACTCTCTTCATCCCTTGAAACAAATGTTAACCTCCCGTTTATTACGGCCGATGCAAGTGGGCCAAAGCATCTTGATATAAAACTGACAAGGGCCAAGCTGGAAAACCTGGTTGCCTCTTTGCTGGACAAGCTGGTAAAGCCATGCCAAACGGCCATTAAAGATTCCGGGCTAAAACGGGATTCCATTGACGAAGTAGTTCTTGTGGGTGGGATGACTCGGATGCCGGCAGTTCAGGAAAGGGTGAAACAAATATTCGGAAAAGAACCCCACAAAGGGGTTAATCCCGATGAAGTTGTCGCCATTGGCGCAGCAATACAGGGGGGGGTCTTAAAAGGTGATGTAAATGATGTTCTTTTACTCGACGTAACACCTCTCTCTCTGGGTATTGAAACCCTTGGCGCTGTAATGACAAGACTTATTGAAAAAAATACCACAATTCCTGCTAAAAAAAGCCAGGTATTTTCCACTGCCGCAGATAATCAGCCTGCTGTTTCCATTCATGTTCTTCAGGGCGAACGGGAAATGGCCACCGGCAACAAAACTTTGGGACGATTTGAGCTTACGGGAATACCCCCGGCACCGCGGGGAATGCCGCAAATAGAAGTTACATTTGATATAGATGCCAATGGTATTGTAAATGTATCAGCAAAGGATCAGGCAACAGGAAAGGAACAATCGATTCAAATAACAGCGTCCTCTGGTTTATCTGATGCAGATATCGAGGCCCTGGTGAAAGATGCTGAGCTCCATGCCGAAGAAGATAAAAAGGCAAAGGAACTTGTAATGGCGAGAAATGAGGCTGATACGCTTATCTACTCCACAGAGAAGTCATTAAAAGAGCTGGCTGACAAGGTGGATGCCGAGACAAAAAGCAGCGTTGACAGTATCGTTCCCCGCCTTAAAGCGGCAATGGAGGGTGACGATGCAGAAGAGATCAAGCGAATATCTGAGGAATTGTCACAAGCTGCTCATAAACTGGCAGAAGCCATGTATAAAAATGCGGCGGAGCAGGGTCAGCCCCAGGAAGGGTGTGGAGCAGGATGCGGTGATAATAACGCTCAGGACGCCGGAACAGGAACACCCCATGATGATGTGGTGGACGCTGATTTTGAAGAGGTTAAGGACGACGATAAAAAATAGTTGAAACTGGGATAAAATAATTTCTCCAGTTGTAAGGCGCTAAAAAAATAAAAAGACATCCCCTG
>CAZNFB010000079.1:0-6537 GCA_964572105.1 uncultured Desulfobacteraceae bacterium | reverse complement strand
CCCCTGCTTCCATTATCTCTCTACTCCGTGAAATTAATCAGACACTGGTTAAAAATTTACAGCAGCTTCAGGCAGAGCTTTATCTTTTTCAAGTTTGGGATATATAAAGTTTGCTTTATCGTTTTATTCATGTTATATTTGTCTGTTTAATGTAGTGAATATTTAAATCAATAAAAAGAGTAACTATTCAGCGTCGCTGATTTAAAATACGGTGGCAGGTATGATCTGATTATACCTGCCGCCGTACATATTAGCTGAATAGTTACTAAAAAAATTAGCAAAAATGAGAGATTGAAAAAAATGAGTTTCGAAAATTTAGATTTAATTGATGAATTGTTACAGGCGATTAATGAACTCGGGTTTGTTGAACCCACCCCCATACAGACAGATGCAATTCCTGAAATTATTGGGGGGGACAGAGATCTTGTGGGGCTTGCCCAGACCGGAACAGGTAAAACAGCAGCTTTTGCTTTACCCATGATCCAGCTGATCGATTTTGGTCTTGCCCATCCTCAAGGGGTGGTGATTTGCCCCACCAGAGAGCTCTGTTTACAGATTTCCGAGGATATTAAAAAATTATGCAAATATGTAAAAGGAGCAGGGGTTGCTGCTGTTTATGGCGGCGCCAGTATTGAAAATCAGAGAAATCAGCTCAAAAAAGGGGCTCAGATTATTGTGGCAACACCAGGGAGATTGCTTGATCTTATTAATAGAAAAATAGCAAAACTTTCTAAAATTTCATACCTGGTTCTTGATGAAGCGGATGAAATGCTCAATATGGGATTTCAGGAAGATATAGATGCTATTCTTAAAAATACCCCATCTCAGAAACGAACCTGGCTGTTTTCTGCAACAATGCCCCGTGAAGTTGCGAAAATTGCAAAAAATTATATGGAAAATCCGGTTGAGATAACCGTAGGGAAAAAGAATAGTGGTGCTGAGAATATTTCACATTTGAACTATATTGTTAATGAAAAAGACAGGTATCAGGCATTAAAACGAATTATTGATTATTCCCCGGATATTTATGCCCTTGTCTTTTGCCGCACGCGAAAAGAGACGCAGGAAATAGCAGAAAAACTTATCAAAGACAGCTATAATGCTGAAGCCCTTCATGGTGATCTTTCCCAGGCAATACGGGATAAAGTGATGAGCAGATTTAAAGCCAAATCTATTCAGATTCTTATTGCAACAGATGTTGCTGCCCGGGGAATAGATGTTCAGGATATCACCCATGTTATTAACTATAAACTCCCGGATGAAGCGGAAAACTATACCCACAGAAGCGGCAGAACAGCAAGAGCAGGGAAATCAGGAACTTCCATAGTTATCATCAATTCCCGGGAAAAAAGAAAACTTCAATTTGTGGAACAAAAAGCAGGGGTTAAATTTAATTATGCAAAAGTTCCGGAAGGATCTGCAATTTGTGAAAAACAGCTCTATTCCATGATTAACCAGATAGTAGAAGTTGAAGTGGATCAAAAAGAAATCGAACGGTTTCTGTTACCAGCCTACAATACATTAAGTGGTCTTACAAAAGAGGAACTCATTCAAAAATTTGTTTCAATTGAATTTAACCGCTTCCTTGATTATTATAAAGATTCCAAAGATATAAATGTTTCACCTGGCAAAAAAGAAAGTTCTTATCCCTCTGCAAAAGGGCGTCGGAGACAAAAAAATATAGCATCGGGAAAATCAAAACGGTTTTTTTTAAATGCAGGTTCCATGGATAATTTAAAAAAAGGGGCTATAATAAGAACTTTATGCAGCAGAGCTGAAATCAGTGCTGATAAGATTGGTCCCATAGAAATCATGCGGGAATTTTCTTTTTTTGAAGTTGAAACAGGTGTTGCGCCCAAAGTATTAAAAGCCATGAAAGGTGCAAATATCGATGGCCGGAATATTCGGGTTCAATATGCTGAAAACAAAAAAATGGAAACCAGTCGATCCAAAAAAAGAAAAAAGAGAAAGTAACTATTCATCTGATACGTATAGCTAAATAGTTACAAAAGAAAAAACAATTGAAATAGAATCATTTCATATAAAATCTTCAAGCTGAGCCAGGTCCGTAATAATCATATCAGGAATAATGTTCCGGCACTCCTGATTTTCTTGTCTTAATCGTAAAGACCTTTTATCCCCCGCAAAAAGAGCTGTTTGAAACCCGGCTTTTTTTGCGGGGAGTATATCCTTTAACATATCATTTCCCAGATAGAGTACAGATTCCGGTAAAATTTTCATTTCCCCAAGTTTTTCCACAGCTCTGTTAAACATAAACATTGACGGCTTCCCATATCCGTATATGTATGAATAAAAGATCAGCTCAGGAGAAAATCCCATTTCTTTGGGGTCTGAATTAAAAAACCAGTTAAAAAGCCAGGGTGTATAAAACTGGGCGTTCGAGATTATTCCGGTTGATATAGCTGAATCTTTGCATGCTAAAAGAAGTTCTTCAGCATGGGGCATGGGATATACCTGATTTATAATAAGTTCATAACAGGCTGCAAATTTTCTTGCTGTTTTTGGGTCATGGATATTTAAAATATCCATCCAGAGCAGATCTATCTTTACCTCAGGAAAATCGACACCCTCTTCTTTTAATTGAGCATGGGTGCTGTGAATTTTTTTAGACAGATGCTGTGAAATTTTTTCAGGGCTTTTTTTTATCCCGAATTCCTCCAGCAGCTCCGCCACCTTTAATCCTTTTTGAGGTTTATCCCCGGCAAGTCCAATATCTCCTGCTTCACTCATAAAAAGTGTGCCGTAAAGGTCAAAGAGAATGACTCTGATTTTTTTACAGGGTTCACCTCGCCTCCCAAGGGATGTGAGAATTGGAGAAAAAGGAATTATATATTTGAAGATCTCCCTTTTATTCAACATAATCACACCATTTAAGAAGACTGAATTGCTTTGGATTTAAAAAGCACGAGGCTAAAATATTCTTATCAATGCTTTGGGTGACAGGAGTCTTAACGACTTTTAAATAAATTTCCAGTAGCCTTTTTTTATAGATTGTCTGATTATATCTTTTTTTGACAGCCTCCATATTATTTTTTATCAATTCAGTTTTATCAGAGAAATCGACTGGAGGAAGAATATGGGGATTTTTTGCAGTAAGTTCATCCCTGCTCTTTTTTTTAGATATTATTTTTAAAATTACTTTTTTCTGAAACTGCTCATCAAGGAGCCCAAAATCAATATGGTCATCAATTATTATTTCATTAAAAAATCGTTCAGTATTTTTTTTGCCTTCATCAAATTTAAATGCCGTACAATTTTTCATCCAGCACGCCGTCCACCTCTTATAAAAAAGATCCCTCTCTATCCATTTAAGGGGGACAAGAATATTCGAATAAAGGTGGTCCAGGTTCACCCCGTTTTTTTCAAAACCATCACATATTCCATCAAGCCTTCTTCCCCACAAAAATTTACTTGCGGTCCATGGTTCCAAAAAGGTGAAGCCAAACCCCTCTGTTATGCTTGTGGTGATGAGAAATTTTGAGGCGCTGACAAGTTTTTCAAAATCATTTTTAAGACCCGCATCAAAATTGACTTTCAGCCTATTTAAAGATATAAATTTTTTCCACCCAATGAAACTGTCAATATCAGGCTGACTGTTTGGGGGAAGGGTTATGGACAAAGTCTCATTATTTTTAAAAAATAAGGATAAAAGGATTGCTTCACCTATATTTTTCCTCCGTATACCCCTAACCGGGTAGAGTATATTCTTTCCTAAATCCGTATTTTCCCCGGTGCAATTAAGCAGAATAACAGCATTTGGAAGATAATGGAGTCCTTTTTCGGTTAGCCCCGACTTTAAAAGAATTTCATAATCTCTGGAATTGATGACACAATAGTGGGAATCAGGGGGATACTCGCTCTCTGCAAAAAAAGATAATGGCCGTCCATCCTCTGCAAAATCATGAATTTGCAAAAAAAGCCTTATCCCGCTTTTTTGAAGAAAATACAAAATTTTTAAAAAATTTCTATTTTTCGCCAAAGTAGGATTATGCACATGGAGTATGTCACATTCCCCTTTAAATTTTTTCAGGATAGCTTTTTGTACAGCACCAGCTACTTTTTCAGGGTCATATATTTCCTGGGAACCGATCCCGTCATAGTAGCCGAGCCCAGGGACATGTACTGTGTCAGCAGGAAAACAATTAACAGGAGGTTCCCCCGTAAGAACAAGAACTTCACAATTGTCCTTTAGAGCCTCAACCTGCTGTTTTAAAACTGTAGTAACTCCTCCCTGCTTCAAATGGTAGTGAATAAAGGCAATTTTCATTATTTTATAATAGAATTTTGGTAACTATTCAGTGTTACTGATTTAAGAAACGCTGAATAGTTACATTTTTAGATAATAAATTTCATATAACCAGATGGCAAGACTGAGCTATGGTGAAATTATTGGGTCAGATTTTTTGATTCAAGGCCGATATAAATGCATCCAGGGAAAAGGTAATTAAGTGGCTTTTTGCAATTTCAGTAAAAGAATTACCTTCTATAACAAGGCAGTAAAGCATACCGTTATAGAAAAAAACAGACTGAACAGGGCCCTGGAAATTAATATCAATGGAACTCAAAAAAAGTTTCCCATTTTTGTCTGTCAGCAGAATAGCTACACCACCTTTATCAGGGTTTATATCCACTACAGAACTTATAAGATTTGATCGATTTATTACCAGCGCTATCCCCTTTTTAGTTCCCAGATCCATTACAGCCGGTTCGCTCCATACAAAAATATCCCTTAAAATAGTCTCATCGTCTGAAGGGCTGATATAAAATGATTGCAAAGAGCCTCCCAGGGGTGAGGAGAAGCCCCACTTCTTTTTTCCATCTTCGTAAACATTAAGTTTACGGCCCAGGTTGTAAAAACCGACTTCTTTTTTACCATTACCATCAAGATCAGCCATAAAAGAGCCGAAAAGCTCGAAGCCTGATGGCAAAAAAAGCTTTTTTGTTTTTTTTATGCTGTTTTTTTTTATTTTAAAAAAACAGGTATTAATACCATAAAAATTTTCCTGATTATATTCCTGGCCCACCAGGGATTCTGAGTGTCCATTGCCGTCCATATCAACGAACCCGAGGATATAATGAATATTGTCGGCGACAAGATTAAATTTGTTATTTTCAAATCTGAGAACTTGAGATTCCATCCCCTTATATTGAACCAGAATGTTAAGAGCGATTAATCCATCCTCACCCATGGATGCGCCCACTATATCGCCAAACCCATTATAATTATATTGAAATCGCTTTGAACCATCTGTTCTTTGAGCGTAAAGGGCTTGTTTGGTCAAATAAATATAATAAGGCTTGTTGTCGATTGTACATATTTTAAAATTATAAATCAATTCATCAAATGTTTTAACAAAATTATAAGACTGCAGGGCTGCTTCCCGATTTAAACCCGGAGTTCTGATTCCAGGGAGCAATAAGTGTTCAGGCATGATATGGGGTGCTTTACTTTGAACAATATCCGACCCGGGAGAATGGCTGGAAGATAAGGTTTTTTCTTCCAAATTGCAGATGGCAAGGACTTCACCGGCGCACCATAGAGTCAACCTGTCTTTAAACACGGTAATCAGGATACCGTTGTATGTACCAGAATCTTTAAAATTATTTTTGTCATTCAGGTAAGCTTTCCAGTTCAGACTGGGTAATTTTGTTCTGAGAATTTCATAATCAGAAAAATGCAATCCTTCTGAATCCTGAAAAAGGATATCGACCTTATCAAAACGCTTTGCAGCCATCCCTGACTTTATTTTTTTTGACTTGTCCTGCAGTTTAATTGATACTTGAGAAAAATTTTCAGCAATACTGGTTATTTTTGCTTCTCCAATGGGAATTTGCAAAAATCCGAGTCTTTTTCCGGTGGCAGGATCCTTAACAGGATCACCCTTACTGAATATGGTCCAGAGCTCTCCCTTGCGAACCCCCCCTGAAGAGCCTTTATTTATAAAAAAAAGTCCATTGGGAAAGCTGATCAAAGCGGCATCCACCACTTTAAGCTCCTTAACAAGCCTGTCAATGGGGATTGTGCCGGCATAAGCCGGGATAATAAAAATAACGCTTAAAAATAGTACGCATAATATTTTTGATTTTATAATATTTAATAGAACTGTCAAATAATTATCCCTGAAATTAAAGTGTTATGGTCTTGCAAAAAGCTGTTGCAAGACCATAATATTTTTTCGGACATCCACCACCGTATTTAATTGCATGAATTTGTCATTATGCCAAACCATATTCACGGAATTATTGAAATCACCACCGTAGGGGCGGATTCCATATCCGCCCTGTCCGTAGGAGCGGATTCCATATCCGCCAAAGATACAGGGGCAGAAATGGATTCTGCCCCTACCCCAGCCAAACTCATTGTATTTACAGATATCAAGTTGATCATCTACAAAATTTGTAGCTAAATTTTCATTATAATTTTCTTGTTTTTTATGACAGGGTTTCAGGAGTAAGGTACTACTTATACGTTAGAATTTAAATTGGACTCCAGCACCTATTTTGATAACATCACCC
>CAZNFB010000078.1:8490-10636 GCA_964572105.1 uncultured Desulfobacteraceae bacterium | reverse complement strand
GCAGGCGCCTCAACACTTAAAATTGCGAACTTATTTCGTCCCCGTTCCTAAGTATTTTTTTTGTAACTATTCAGCGAATATGTACGGCAGCAGGTATAATCTGATTAAATCATGAAAAATTCATAGATCATACCTGCTGCCTGTCTTAAATCAGCGACGCTGAACAGTTATATTTTTTTTTTCATGGTAAAACCTATGAAAAGGCAGAGAATGAGTCCGATTATTACGGCTGCAATTCCATGGAGTCCCACTCCTTTTGGGGAGCTTGCCAAAGCAAAGTTATGGGAAAATGCTGCTCCGGCAATCATGCCGAAAACAAAGACTGCTGCATCACCATCCCCTTCACCAGCCAGGAAAAGCTGGCGTCCCGGGCATCCTCCTGCCAGAACAAAGGCCAATCCAGCCAGCATCATCCCTCCAAAGTTCCAGATTTGCATGGTATGTGCCACTGGTTGTCCTGTGAAACCGGGGTTAAACTGGCCTGCAATCAGGTTGGTTATAAAGGCAAATATCAATAAAGCAAGAACCCCTGAAAAAAGATGGAACTGACGGAAGAGGATCAGATCCCTGAATGCTCCCATGGTGCAGAAACGGCTTCTTTGTGCCAGAAATCCTATGGCAAGGCCGGATGCAAGGGATATGATTAAAGGAGCATGACCTGCTCCGGGCCCTTTAAGGCTGTAAAAAAGGATTCCGTTTTTGGCCTCCCCTTTTACCTGGGGAAAGATGAGCATGAGGATCAAAAGACCCAGCATGGTTAATGGCATGAGCCATCCTGCCGTGGTATGGGTTTTGGCTGCGCGGCCCAGGTTAAATCCGTTTTTAAGGAAAAGGGTGCCGATCCAGATGCCTGCAATGAGACCTGCCATGCCGAATATGGCATTCCCGTCACCAGCCGAAAGCCGCAGCAGTCCCCTCCATGGACAGCCTAAAAAGACCAGTGCGCCTATCATGGCAAAGACTCCCAGCAGGAATCTTGCCACAGGGGCGGAACCGCTCCTGGGCCTGAATTCCTTGAAAATATATGCCGCAATCAGGGAGCCCAGGACAAAACCTATGATTTCCGGTCGTATATACTGAACAACTGCTGCTCGGTGCAGACCTGTTGCCCCTGCAATATCCCTTTCAAAACAGGCCACACAGATACCCATATTTCCCGGGTTTCCAAGCTTTTGAAGGAGGGCTGCCAAGAGACCGATTAAAGCCCCCACGCTGATAATCCCCCATTTTTTGCCGAATATATTTTTTATTTGGATCATAAATTCATTTTCCTTTCTCTGACCTTGGGCCAAATTTTAACATCGAGTAATTAGCTGAACATCAATAGAATGGAATCTACGATTTGTAAAGATGGAAATAGCGATAATAAGGCCGGGTTTAATAGGAAAAAACTATTCGGTGAAATAGAATGGGCAGGATTATACCAAAAGCAGGGGCACGGCGCGCCGTGCCCCTGCTAAACCAGTTACAAAATTTAATTTTTTTTGGTTTACCTCTGATTCAGTTTGCAATAAGATTTGGTATGAATTGACCCAGGATAAAACTAAGGAACGAGGGGGAAAACCCCATGGAGGTGTTAAGAATATGAAAAAATCGGTTCGTACAGGTGTTACCTTTGGGCTGACATCAGGTGCCATAACAACCTTGGGCCTCATGGTGGGGCTTAACTCCGGAACCCATTTACGCTCCGTTGTAATGGGAGGCATAGTGACCATTGCCATTGCAGATTCTTTTTCAGATGCTCTTGGAATACATATTTCAGAGGAAGCAAAGAATGTGCATACCTCCAGGGAGATATGGGAAGCGACCGTGGCCACGTTTCTTTCAAAATTTTTGTTTGCCCTGACCTTTCTGGTTCCCCTGATGATTTTTGAACTCCAGCCTGCTGTGATTGTCAGCATTATCTGGGGGATACTTATTCTAACAGTTTTAAGTTATCTGATTGCCAGACAGCAGGGAGCTCATCCACTAAAGGTGATATTCGAGCACCTGTTCATCGCGGCGGCAGTGATTTTTATTTCGTGCATCACAGGGGGCTGGGTTGCCAGGGTCACAGGGTAAAACTGCATCTGTAATTTAGTTTTTGCCTTCGTTCCCAGGCAAAGTCTGGGAACGAAGGCAAGAGTATATCTCAACTAATAAATTT
>CAZNFB010000078.1:0-8390 GCA_964572105.1 uncultured Desulfobacteraceae bacterium | reverse complement strand
ATTTTATTATAGCTCAGTGTATTGCTGGAATTCGATCAAGCTCTGAAATTATTTATATGAACATCTATATATTTGATTTAATCATTCTCGGATTCCTTGAGTATGTATTTTTCACCATATTTTAAAAAAAATAGATACAGAAGAACAGGCACTACTATTATTGTAAAAAGAGTTGAAGCAATGGTCCCGAAAATAATAGAAATTGCCAGGCCTTTAAAAACCAGATCAGTCAGCATAATAGATGTTCCAAAAACAATGGCCAGAGCTGTTAACAAAATTGGACGCAAACGAATTGCACCGGCCTCACGGACAGCATCCCGCAACGGATACCCATCTTTTAGATAATTGATCGTAAAATCGATAATAAGAAGCGAGTTGCGAACCACAATTCCCGCCAGAGCCACAACTCCGATATTGGAGGCCATGGAGTAAAAATCACCCATAATCCAGTGCCCTGGAAATACACCGATAAAGGCCAGGGGAATTGCCGACATTGCAATTAAAGGAATGATAAAAGAACGGTAATATCCCACCAAAAGCAGGAAAATTAAGGTAAGTGAGAATAAAAGAGAGATTGACAAATCTCTGAATACATCGAGGGTAAGGCGCATTTCACCTTCCCATAATAATTGAGGCCCATCTATTGTATCCGGGTGAACCTCTTGTATGCTCAGGTTTGCCGTAGGTAATTTAACCCCATCGCCTGTATTTATTTTTTTTAGACGTTTGTCAAGGTCGAACACCGCACAAAAGGGAGATGAGCGAAGTAGTGCCGCTCCCACATAAGTAACCCGCTCATTATCTTTGTGTAATATAAGCCTGTCTTTCCATGAAAAAACTATACTGGTTATTTCGGACAATGGAATTTTTTGCCCGTTTTGGTTTGTAATATAAATTCTGGCTAAAACATTAGGGTCAATCTGATATCTGCGGGGTACATGAATCCTTATAGGAACAGGATTTTTTTCGTAGGGGATATGCACTCTTCCCATTATTTCACCATCTACTATGCGCTGAAGTGCCTTGGCAACCTGAGCAGTAGTAATGCCGGATAAGGCTGTTTTTTCTTTGTCCACAACTATCCGGTATTCACGGATATCTTCTTCCTGGGTATCGTACACCTCGATTATGTCGTATGTTTCACGAAATTCTTCAACTACCATTGAAGAGAGTCTTCGCAGGGTCTTTTGATCATGCCCGTAGATTGCCACACGTAAGGGGGAGTGAGTCGGCGGGCCAGGAGGATCTTCCATAAACCTTAAAGTAGTTCCCGGATATTGTTGACGTATTTTTTCAGCGATAGGCCGCAAATCACGAACAATTTCGGAAGAGGAGGTTTTGCGTTTATTTTTGACAATTAGATTGACACGGATTTCAGCCACATGGGGACCGATTTTATTTCCCGAGCCCCTGAGTAGTCCGCTGAAATCTATAACTCCGGCCGTGCCAAGAAAAATCTGATAGTTTGTTACACTGGGATGCCGGCGCAGCATTTCTCCGATTTGACGCGCCATTTGGTCAGTAACTTCAATGGGCGTAGACTCCGGCATATCTATGGTTATGTTAAAAGTATTTTTATCATCCTTAGGCATGATATCAACGCCCACACTGCCTATGGAAGCAGGCCCGCCCACACCCTGGGGACGGATAAACTGCCATGCAGGCAGTAAAAATGATCCAAAGGAGCATAACGCTATAACGCCTAAAAAAAACCACCTGTTTTTTGGTTTGTCGATAACCGGTGTAATAATTTTGTAGTAGAAATTATATAAGCGGTTTTTTTGTTTTACAGAAGAATCATTGGTTTCATGGGAAGGTAGCCACAAATAAGCGGCCCATGGTGTTATAATATAAGCCACAAGCAGAGACGCCAGCATTGACACCGGAACATTAAATGTAATCGGTAAAATATACGGTTTACTCATGCCGGTGAGAAAAATCAATGAGGAAAAAACCATTATTACTGCAAAAGTAGCTAAATTAGTCGGATTGCCAATCTCATTAGTGGCAAGGACAGTGGCTAAACGTTTGTCGCTTTGATTTATATTATGCAAATGACGGTTAATATTTTCAGTCACCACAATGGAAGCATCCACCAGCATTCCCATGGCAACTATAAGTCCAAAAAGGGTCATCCGGTTGATGGTTAGGCCGAACAGCAGATCACACCCAAGGGTTAATGCTAAAATCAGGGGAATCGACAGGCCAATTATAACAGCTTCTTTGATTCCAAGAAATAGTGCCATTATAAGAAATACAACTATAATTGCAATGCCGAGATGCTCAATAAGGCGATTAACAGAAGTGTTGGCATTATACCCATCATTTCTGGTGATCACCATATGGACTTCCGAGGGTAAAAAATTATTACGCATCCGTTCAACTCGGGCTATAATTTTTTTAGCTACAACAACAGCATTGGTCCCTTTTTTTTTGGCTACGGCAATCGTAACAGCGGGCATTTCCGGGTCATGATTCTTCCCAAAACGCGGATCAGCCGGACCAAATGCAAAACGGGATACTATTTTACGTTCCTCGGCGGGAGCATCAATTACATCGGCAACATCTTCAATATAAATTGGTCTGCCTTTATGGATGCCTACAATAAGACGGGCAACGGCATCTGCAGAGTCAAGAAAACTATCTAAAAAAAGTGAGCGGTTTTTACCTTCTTTTACAGTGTTTCCCAAGGGTCCAGCCAGATTAGCAGCAGATAAAAATACCTGGATCTGATCAAGGGTAACTCCGAATGCCATAAGTCTGTCGGGGTCGAGTTCCACACGAATTTCACGGTCACGTCCTCCTTGTACATAGGATAACGACACATCATTAAGACTGCGCAGTTTTTCCACCATACGGTCTGCAAGCCGTTTAAGGGCATAGTCATCATAAACTTCCGAAGCCAGAGTTACAGTAATAATTGGAACATCGTCCACATCTATGCTTTTAACCAGGGGCATACTTGACCCTGGGGGCAATTGACCGTATATACTACGTATTTTATCATATAATTTTGTCAGGGATTTTTCTTTATCTTCTCCCACTTCAAATTCCACCACAATCAGACAGACGGAGTTCATGGCGGTGCCGTATATATGATCCACGCCTGTCAGCTCACTTATAGCTCCTTCCAGGGGGTTAAGAATTAATTCTTCAATTTCTTCGGTGGTAACTCCAGGCAAGGTCACCCATACTTCCGCTCCAGGAACAATAATCTGAGGATTTTCTTCCCTTGGAGTTAATGCAACAGCAACAATGCCCATCAATATACAGGCAAATATAAAAAGGAGCGTCAGCTTGGAAACTATAAAAAATTCAGCTATTTTACCTGCAAGATTAAAAGCTTTCTCTTTCATTTTGAAGAAACCTCCCTTGCGATAATATCCCCTTCACGTAAATCAGGCTGATTTACGGCTACTATTATTTCTCCGCCGTTAAGCCCTGCGCTGACTTCCAGGCGCTCAGGCCACTCCCTTGCAATTCGAAGCCATCTAAATCGGACGCGATTTTGCTGATCCAGGATAAAAACTCCTCCAAGCCCGCCTCTGACAATAAATGCTGACCGATTAATAACAGGAGCCCTTTCATATCCAGTGCAGTATCTGGCACGGCCAAACATGCCAGGTAAAAGACGGTCAGTGCCAGGCATGGATATTTTAACAAGGTAACGCCTTGTGACAGGGTCACCTGAGGGTACTATACGCGTAACTGTCCCTTGCAGGGTTTTAGTCAGCGCATCAATGTCAACAGCTACTTCGTCACCAATTTGTATGTTAGCCACCCGTGTTTCAGGCACATATGTTTCAAATAATAAAGCCTGCGCTGACTCAACCGTTAATATGGGAAATCCGGGTGTTGCAAGGTCGCCATTTCGTTTTTGACGCTCAACTACTATTCCATTCACCGGACTGACAATGCGGGTATAATTACGTTGCCATATGGCCGTTTGCAAAGCTGCTTTAGCTTCACGAAGACTGTCATTGGCGATATCCCTCAGGAGGCAGACTTTGCGCAAGGCATTATCCGAAGCACTGCCGCTGTCAAAAAGAGCTTCATAGCGTTTAACGTCGGTTTCAGCATCGCGTAAAGCAGCTTCAGCCTTTGAGACTGTTGCGCTAATCCGGTTGATTGCACCTTCAACGTCTTCTTCATCCAGAGTTATTAAAAGTTGTCCCATGACAACAATATCGCCCTCATGCACAGCAATATTTTTTATAAATCCCGTTATTCGGGAAGATACATCCACCCTGGCATCCGAAACAACAGAGCCAGTTGTTGTAAAAAAAACAGGAATTTTTTCATTTTTAACTTCGACTGCGGGGAGCTGGAACGTTTTTGGGGGTGATTTGGAATAGACAGGAGAATCACCGGAACAGCCTGCTATCAACAAAAATAAAATACAAATCAAAAAACAGATTTGAAAAGAAAGAAATTTCATGCCATAAGTTCCTTTTTCATTATGCCCTGCAAAGTAAAAGATGCTATAGATAGTCAAGTAATAATCCTATTTTAATTTGGCGCAGGCCAGAGGGAAGAAGGCGTATTGTAATACTCCGCCGACCAATAATCCTGCAAAATTATTTGTGTGAAAGTCTATATGCAATTGGCGACCTTGAAGGGCTTGATCATTAATAATTTGAAAAACTTGATAGTTAAATAAATAATTAGACTAAAATAATTAAGAAATCTTTATAAAAGGGGATAAAGATTTTGCTTTTACCAGGGAAGTATGCTAAAAACGACGCAAGCTAATAATATAGTAACAACCTTGGGTAATTGCAATTGTTTTTTTGTGCAGTGTAATTTTTTCGGTAATCTGGTTTAAGGGGATATTTATATAGCGAAGTTTCAAGGATTAGCGTTTTGGGGATCTATCCACATTTATTGATTTATTGAAAAGATAATATAGTGCTGCTAACACACTAACATATTGATATTAAATTATAATTTTGTTTTTCGCAAAATGGAATTATAATTCGCCTTGTATTAAAAAATAAATACGTGATAATAACATTATAATGTAGTAACATATTAAGAGTTGTGAAAACATGGTTTTTAAAAAAATACCTGTGAAGCTGTTCTGCAGGGTTTTTTAGCATATTACCGGTAATGATATTAAGATATTAAATGTTTTTTTGTTATAACATTTCGGTTTTTTTTATAGTTGTGGCAAAAACTGTTGGATTGGATGTACATTAAGCAAAATATAGGCTTTACAGATCAATAACGCTCCCAAAAGTGTTTACCCAAAGCTTATCCTGCCTAATCAGCAAATCCTTTCATATCTTACCAAATTTTGTAATTTTCGGCTTTATAATTTTATTACATGTACTTGCAATTTTTTCGGCAAATCTTTTAAGTAAAGAACGGAGATGAAATAAGTTGAACGAAGTAGATGGGTCAAAAGACAAGCTATTTCGTTCAACTTATAAAATTTTCGTTCCTAAGCACGCCGGAATACTTTTAATTAATGTGGACAAAACAACTTTCACAAGTTATCCGCTTTTAGGATTTCATGCTGAAAAACGGGAAAGTTATTTTAACCACATTTTACAATATATTGTATCTGCTTGTGTTCTTTTTATAAAATCTTGTGCAGTTAATAATCTGTTATCAACAGGAGGTTGGGGTTAATGAAGAAAAAAATTGGTAGATGGAAGCTTTTTTTTATTACGATTATCGTTGGGTTTCTTTTTTGTGCCACAGATAATTCAGTATTAAAATCTGCTTTTGCCGATAAAAAGGCTGAACTTTTGAGTTATAAGCAACTCGATTACAGTCTTTTTGATTTGGAGTTTGTTGACGGCCGGTATGTATATACTTGCGGACGTGGCGGGATTATTTTTAAATCCGAGAATTCAGGTGCTACGTGGAAAGATATTGGCTACGGCGGTAATTTTTCTGTACTTGATCTTTCATTTCTGGATAAGGATACAGGATGGGCAGCGGGTCAATGGGGGACTATTCTTGCAACAAAAGATGGCGGAGATACCTGGGTTATACAGAAAACACCTTTGGATGTGCATTTTCTCTGCATTAAATTTTCTGACCCCCTCCATGGTGTTGCAGCTGGTGACTGGGGGAAAATAGCTCTTACAGAAGACGGCGGAAAAACCTGGGAGGATGTTTCCCTGCCCGAGGATATAGTCCTTTATGATATGGATTTTATAAATGCAGATGAGGGATGGATAGCAGCGGAAGCCGGTGTTATTTTTCATACCACGGATCGTGGGAGAACGTGGGAGCGCCTTGACTTGGGTGAGGGGCGTACTTTTTTCACTATATCTTTTAATCAAAATGGACATGGTATTGCCATGGGGATGGAGGGATTTGCCTGTTATACTGAAGACGGAGGTAAAAACTGGACTCTTAGTAAAGTGGGACCCATTTCATTTTATAAGGTCAAGCTTGCAGGGTCCCATGGACTTGCTGTGGGAGAACTTGCCCTTATATATGCAACGGAAAATGCCGGCAAGACCTGGGCACCGATTCCCGCTCCATCGCATGTGAGTCAGTCGTGGCTGCAATCTCTGGCTTATGCCGGGAGCAACCGGTTTATCATGGCTGGAGCCCACGGATCTATGCTTTTTTTTAACAATGGCAAGTTTGGGGAAGTTTTTAAATAAACCTGTTTTAGTCTCAAATACCGGTGTCAAAGGGTTTTTCTGAAAGTTAGGGCACCCGATGAGCTTTTAGTCAGGCATTTAATAATATTTCGTGGAGAAAATAAAATATGAGAAAAAGTGTAGCAAGTAAAAGGTGGCAGGATGTGCTGGAGTTTCAGCTGAAAAACCGTGTTATTATACTCTGCCTGATTGCGGTGATCACCGCTTTGTCATTATATACTGTTCTTACAAAGCTGGAGGTGAAAACAGATTTCTTTGAAATATATCCTCCCAAGCATGAATATATTCAGATGTATAAGGAATTCAGGAAGATGTTCGGCTCAGCCAATGTCCTTACCATGATTATCGAACGGACAGATGGGAAGGATATATACCAGTCTGATACTCTTAACAAAATCAATACATTAACCCAGGGCGCCCTTCGAATTAAGGGATGCAATCCCATTCAGGTCAGTTCCATAGCGCATCCCAGGGTAAAACAGGTAAGAATCAGTTATCAGGGTGTGGGGCTTCATCCATTAATGGCGGAAGGTATTCCTGAAACTCCGGAAGAATGTGCAAGATTTAAACAGATTGTTTATGCAAATGAGGGTATTAAAGGATTTTATATTTCTCTGGATGATAAATCGGCTGTTGTATATGCAGGTTTCTGGGAAGAGGGTGTTGATTTAGATTATCTGTTTGCAGAAGTGAAAAAATTAACCGGCTCTGTGGAAGACGAAAACCACAAGTGTTATGTGGGCGGGTATCCCATGCTCTATGCCTGGATAAGTCATTATGTGTATCAGATTTTGGCTATTTTAGGTTTAACCATAGGCGCCCTTTGCATTTTAGTCCTTCTTTATTTCAGAAGACTTGCCGGATTGATAATTCCAGGAATGTCAGGGGCAGTAAGTGCCATATGGGGTTTAGGATTTGCGGCTGCCGTCGGTATTACACTTGATCCACTTTTGCTTGTAATTCCTGTTCTCCTTTCAGCCAGGGCACTCTCCCACTCCTGTCAGTGTCTTGAAAGATTTCACCTGGAGTTTGTGCAGAGAAAGGATAAACATAAAGCGATTATATCTGCATATGCCGAGCTTTACCCGCCAGCTCTTCTTGCCATTTTAACAGACGGACTCGGTGTTTTGACCATCTGTGTTGCAACAATACCATTAATGCAGAAACTCGCATATTTTTCATCTTTCTGGATCATAAGTATTTTCCTTGCTGTAATGGTTCTTAATCCCATAGTGATCTCTTTATGGTATAACCCTTCAGTTGATGATAAGAGCCTGAAAAATAAGGATGTGAACCAACTGTCGGACAGAAAAAATTTTTTCACTGTCCTTACAAATGTTCTTCATTTTTTATCAGGCCAGAACATGAGAAAACCTGTGGGGGCTCTGGTTATTATTGTTCTTGTTTTTGGCGGCTATTTTACTGTGAAGATGCTCAAGGTTGGAGATTCCAGTGCCGGGGGTGCAATATTATACCCTGATCATTCCTATAGTGTGGCCATGCGGAAGATGAATCAGGACTTTGCAGGGGCATCAAGGCTCATAGTGGTGCTCCAGGGAAAAGAGAAAGGGGCCATTAAAGATCGTGATTCTTTGAGAGTAATGGATGATCTCGGCCTTTTTATGAAGGATAAAATATATGGTGTGGGGGGTACCGTAAGCCTTGCGGATCTGGTGCGTAAGATTTACAGGGTGTACCATGAAGGTTCTCCCAAGTGGGACATGATTCCCAGGACAAAAAGATATCTTGGACAGATATTTTTTC